>NZ_JAMPSW010000042.1:0-33942 GCF_028484855.1 Providencia sp. PROV033
GTTTATGAATGAAAGTGAAATTGCAAAAAAACTAGGGATCAAAATCCGCATGCAAAGAGAAAGCCATAAAATGAGCCTTCAGCAAGCGGCCGACCTAATAGGTATTTCTGAGGATGAGATGAATCGTTTTGAAAGTGGTGAAAGCTGCATTGATGTTGATTCTCTTTTTCAGTTCGCGTATTTATTTAACCTAGAACCTGCATCATTTTTATACGGTGTCGTGAATGTAAATAGTGGAGTCCGTAGTACAATTCACTAACTATCTCAGTGAGTTAGAGTTTTTTAAATCGTTTATATAAAAGTAAAATAAAACTTAGGAATGAATTTTTTATTTCAATACAATTTTTAAAAGAGACACCATGACTCTAATCATCTAACCGGAAGAGGTTATCTATCTAGTTTACTAATATAGATGGTTTCTTCCGGCTTAATGAATGGCTTTTAATTATCATAACGTGAGTGTCGCATTATAACATTCAAGGTTAAATAAAACGCTTGTCTCACTGTGAATGAGTAATACTTAAGTCTCATTTATAATGGTTGCCAAAATTTACTTTATTTAAATAATAATAATCTTAAATTGTTCTATTACGAGTAAGTCACTATATTTATCCTTACGCGAATATACCCATTTTATTGAGGTTAATAATTTAATTGGTTTTAATGCTTACCAAATAAATTGATACATTTTGTCATGATTTATTCGCTATCCACCTTTTGACCGCTAATATGCTGCTGTAAATTGCTGGCGTATAAACTGTGGATGCTCCACTTCATCTAATATAGCAACGGCTAAATCTTGCACTGATATTTTTGCCGGTGTATTGCCATTCATTAATAATTGTTTACCACCGAGACGAAAGGTTTCTGTTCTTGCACCTGCTTCAAGCATTGCAGCAGGCGAAACAAAGGTCCAATCCAACGTATCAATAGATTCCAATGTGGTTTTAAACTCTTTCACTGCTTGAGCGCCAGGTCGGATGTTAGCAGGAAAATCAGGTGAATCTAATAGTAAGACACCAGGAGCAATTTCTAGGCTTCCCGCGCCACCTACCACGACAAACCGTTTTACGCCTGCCTTTTTAACAGCCTCTAAAATGGCATTATTGCCTGCAACAGTATCACTGTACAGATTAGGATTACTCCAACCACCATTAAATGCGCTGATCACCGCATCTTGACCTTTAAGTCGAGATATTAGCCATGGCACATCTAAGATATCGCCAGATTCAGCAATTAAATGAGCATGTTGTGGAAGCTGATTACTGTGGCGAGAAATCGCAGTGACTTGATGTTGGCGCATTAATGCTTCCGAGACCAATGCTTTACCAACAAAACCCGTAGCGCCAAGAATAGATATTTTCATTTTTCGCTCCAGCTGCCTTTTTCATTGAACAGGCTTGATGAATGTTAATGAAAGTATAGAGCATGAAAATTTATTTGGTTGTTTTTCTCTAAGTTATCGAGCGGCAAAAATCGATGACATGCTGGATTCGTTGCTTCAATGGTGAAGTTAACCCTGCGGGGGAAAGCCCCAACGAAATTTGTCTCAATGGTTCAGCAATAGCCATGGATAGGATAAGGTCACTGATAATCGTAAAATCATGGTGTGCGATGATTTTTTCTTGAGCGTGGTGAGCTAACCATTGAGTCAGTAATTGACGACTACGTTCAATTCCATTTTGTTGGTATTTTTCGAGTAACACGTCTTTATGTAAGAATTCAGTTTGCAACAAGCGATATAGCCCAACGGCTTTTTGGGAAAGGACGGTTTTGCCAATGAGTTCTAAGTTATTTTGCAACAAGTGAAATAATTCATCCCGAGAGGTAGCGGTTTGTTCAAAGAGAGGGACAAAGCTATCCGTCCAGCTAATAACCACTCTTTCTACGAGCGCTTCGCGATTTTCAATAAATCGATAGATGGTTTTTTTGGCGACGCCTGCTCGCTTAGCCACGTTATCAATACTGGTTAGTTGGTATCCATCTTCGAGTAGCGAATCTAGCGCCGCATTCATGATTTTTTCTTTAAGAATGGCCTCAGGAACACTTGGGCGACCACGCGTTTGTTTGCTCTCGGTGTTATTTGGCATAAATGGCTGACCTTATCTATCTAGCTTGACATTATTTCATTTTAGCTTAAAACTAATTTGGAAACAAAATAAGTTTCCTAATAAATTAATATAGGTAGATCATCATGAAGACAAATCAAACATGGGCAGTAAGTGATGTTAACCAGCTATTGTTACCTAATCCTTTACGCATGGAAATGGGCATTGAACGAGATGAAAATGGCTTACTAACCGTGGCAGTACGTACAGATTTGTATGGTTGCAAAGGACGAATGTTGGCATGGTGGTTTACCTTTTTTGAGACGACACAACATATTCGATGGTGGCACCCTCATGACCATGTTGCCCATTATGGGTGGGATGAAAAATGGAAAAAAGGGGAAAGCTTTATTGGTGCTTCCATTCACGCCGTTGAATCTCTCGGCGCTATTCCACCGGTAGCAGCAAAACTGAAATTTAGAGAGCCGACCGACTTTTTTGATACTTCAGCTTTTGAAAAAGCAATCAAGGATGGACATATTTCTGGCGCAGTGTGTTCTTCCATTGGCTTTGGTGAGCATGTTGAAATGGACTCGCAAGGTTATCCTATTGATGGAAAAATGATGCACTTAGTCCGCGACACTGAATTTGGTTGTGTATTACGTAGTCGTTTCTTATTGGGGGCATCTCTTAGCGACCCTCGAACACAGTTATCTGACGACATAGGGCTAGAGCTGATGCGCCATTGCTATAACGAATTTACCTACTTGTCTCGCTTTTTACCGTCTTTGTATTACGGTGAGCACGCAAATGGGGAGAATGTACCATTACCATGGTGAGGTAGGGCGAGGTATAAATAAAGCCTAGAGAGTGAGCGTTATAACTCCGAGTAGCGCTAGCTTTCTGGGCTTTTTTCTCTAAATAATTTCAAAATAATACTGGTGATAATAGCGATAGCACCACCAAGAGCGGTTTCTAGAACGCGATCAAATAATAAGGTGTAGGCGGGATGACGCCAATAAACCACTTGCTCGAGTACCGAAAGAATTAAGCTGGTGACAACAAAAGTCATAAAGGTATAGCCGTGATGGAAACTCATCGGGAGTAAAAATGCGAAGACTAAAATAGCAACGAGTCCGATATACGGCATCAACGGCGTATTAAATAAGAGAAATAAGAACAACACGGAAATTAAGCTGCCAGCCACACGTTGGAATGTGATACGCACGATACTTTCAGACTTAGGGTGTAATACAAAAACAAAGGTTAGCAATGTCCAATAGAAATGTCCTAAGTCAATCATACGAGGGAGAGCTAAAGATAATAGCAAGCCGATCGCATAGGTCATTGATCGCGGAATAATATTTTTGCGTAGTGTGAATAGATTTTTTTCTACAACCAGTGGCGTAATAATGGAGTGACGAGTCATTTTATGGCTGAGTACATAGTAAGTAATCAGGGTTACGCCACTGCCAATTAAAAAGCCCAGGGTTAGGCTTTTCGATATTTCAGGCAGAATAGTACCAATTGTGGACATAATAATCATGAATTTCATCGTTAAATCCATGATGGGGTCTGTGCCATAAAGCTGATAATAAATGAATGAGAAAATAGCCAGATAAATGTAAAAGCCCGTTCCCAAGCGCAAGGTATCACCAATATAGATAGCAACTAAAATCATGCATAACCAAAATGCAGTATAAAGATAATTTTTATACTCTTTGGCTGCATTAAATAAGTTGAATGAATAGAGCGTCGAAAAGGCGGCCCACATTGCGGCTTGAACATCGATCAGAGCGAGTGCAGTAAGGGCACTTAAAACTAAGCAGCTACTGAACAGAATACCGTCATGGATAGCAGGGATTTTCTTCATATTATGACGCTCAAAATTCGTTGTATAACTCTTTAATTATTAAGAGTATTCGATGATAACATACCGTTATGTGAAGACAAATGTTAGCCGTCAATAACGTATCTTTTTTCCTGCTTTATGGTGCAATTATTCCTGTTGAATGTGAGTGATTGTATTCATCGAACAGAAAAAATGCATAATAGCGGGGTGCTAGAGCAATTGTCGTCATGATAAGGAAGAATAAATGCAAATAATTAATCCCCATGATTTTGTTTGGGTCGGTAGTAATAGCGATGTCCCTCTTGACACTTTACCTGAATGGGTTAAAACACAATGGAATAGTAAGCTACCCCTTATTGTGTACCGAGAAAAAGCAGATAATAACCAACTCACGGTTGCTATCCGAGGTATTAAACCTCATCAACGGGTTACTACTCAAATCTCAAAATCTGCGATTACTCACATTATGAATGTGGAATCTCTCGTTTCAAATTCAATTGAACTACAGCGTTCGATGTTTATTGCTTTGCCCCCTATTCAAGTTTTACTCCTTATTTCACAGCATAATTGGCCTTGGAAATGGGGAGTGACGGGTAGCTGTGCTTACACGTTGGCGACGGACATTCAAAGCATGCTGGCGGATTGTGACCTTGATGTGGTGATCCGCTGCCCAACACGGCAGCAAAAAGAAGACTTTGCGCAGTTTGCCATCAAAGCGAATACACCTTATTGTCCTATTGATATTCATGTAGAAACGCCTAAAGGCGGATTCTCTTTAGCCGAATGGTTTAAAAATGATCAGGTGACACTCCATACGCCGACAGGGGATGTGATGACCGCAGATCCATGGGATGACAATTTATAGTCAAGTTGTGGAGAAAATAGCACATTATAGGTTTGTTTTTGTTCTATTTGTTCGAAAATTAATTTTGATGCTCGTGCAGGTGTTTTTTTAGTAATCAAAAAGACACAAGTAAAACCAGTGGTTTAATAGGGTTAGTGATAACCCTATTAAAAACGTTAGTGCTGGATGTGAGGCTCTAATTCTGCAGATTGTTTCCACGCTTGCATCGCGGGTAATGCAAGAATACGTTCGACCCATTGCTGAGCCTGTGAATTCACAGGAAGTTGGTAACTCTGGATCCGAAAAGCGATCGGGGCGAAAAATGCATCCACTGCGGTAAAACTCTTTCCTGCTAGCCACGGTCCACCAAATGTATCAAATCCTTCTTTCCATAATTGCTGAAGGCGATTGAGATTTCCTTGTAAGTCATGGGAAATTTCAGGAAGTGGTTCATTTCGAATGACGTCCATAGGACATTGTTGGCGTAACGCTGTAAACCCTGAATGCATCTCTGCACTAGCACAGCGAGCCCATGCTCTTGCTGATTTTTCTGTTGGCCAAACTTGGGGAAAATCTTCAGCAACATATTCACAAATAGCAAGAGAATCCCAAACAGTTTTGTCGCCATCGATGAGGCAAGGAACTAATCCAGAAGGGGAGAAACGACGAAATTTTTCGTGGCTACTTTTGCCGTTTTCGAAGAAACAGAGATTTTCTTCAAAAGGGATCTGCAATGCTTTTAATAAGATCCACGGTCTTAAGGACCATGAAGAGTAATTTTTGTTAGCAATCCAGAGTGTATACATACGTCAGCCTCTTAAAGTGATGGATAAGTAACCGATAAATAGATTATCAATTTAATCATGATTGGGAAGGATTAATGTGATTTATTCATAAAAAGAAAAAATCGCCTACTTATTTTAGAAAGGCTGGACTATATTTATAACAAATTCATCTATCATATTAAGATGCGCTATAAAGAATCAACAGATTAAAAAAGTAGAAAATTTATTATGGGCATGTATTTACATAAATAGAAGATTCTTTATTAAAGCTTTACGCTTGTAATAAGAAAAATAGAATTCATCTATTATTTCATAATGATGGTGATACTATTTGAATATCTTCGACAAAATATTTGTTTAACTTTGGGATAGGAATAAAGCCTGATTAACCTTATGATTATTCCTACTTGGTAAAACAAGTAATTACCTTTAAAACTATATGGTTTTTAAATTATGCAATGGAAGAATAACACCACGCGTTATGGGCATCTGTCGCTGCTCATTCATTGGTTGGTCGCAATTGTCGTATATGGAATGTTTGCATTAGGCTTATGGATGGTGTCTCTCGGTTACTATGATACCTGGTACCATCAAGCCCCTGAAATACATAAAAGCATAGGAATGTTGCTATTCTTTATTATGCTTTTTCGTGTGGTTTGGCGATTCATTTCTCCGCCACCTAAACCGTTAGCAAGTTATAGTAAATTAACTAAATTTGCTTCAATTACGGTTCAGCTTTTAATTTATATTATTTTATTCTCGATTTTGATCAGCGGTTATTTAATTTCAACCGCAGATGGACAAGCAATAAGTGTATTTGGCTGGTTTGATGTGCCTGCATTATTTACAGGCGCAGCAGAACAGGCTGATACCGCGGGTGAAATTCACCTTTATTTAGCTTGGGCTGTTGTTTTGTTATCTATTCTGCATGCATTTGCAGCTTTAAAACACCATTTCTTAGATGGTGATATTACTTTAAAAAGAATGTTGGGTTTTAATCCCGATAAATAACGTGGAGAGAGTTATGTTGAAGAAATCTATTTTAGGTCTTGCTGCGGGTACTTTACTATTATCAGCAGGATCTGCATTGGCAGAAAATTACCAATTTGATAAACAAGGGCAGCACGGGTTTATTGAGTTCCGTATCCAACACTTAGGTTACAGCTGGTTATACGGTAGCTTTAAAGATTTCGATGGTAACTTTACCTATGACGCCAAAGATCCAGCGAAAGATAAAGTAGAAGTGACCATCAAAACTGGCAGCATCGATACCAACCACGCAGAGCGTGATAAGCACTTACGTAGCCCTGATTTCTTAAACGCCGCTAAATTCCCAGAAGCGAAGTTTGTTTCGACCGCAGTGAAAAAAGAGGGTGATAAATACCTCGTGACAGGGGATTTCACATTAAATGGTGTGACAAAACCCATCACATTGGATGCAAAATTAACGGGTGAAGGTAAAGACCCTTGGGGGGGGTACCGTGCAGGTTTTGAAGCGAAAGGAAACATTAAACTGAAAGAGTTTAATATCAAATCTGACTTAGGTCCAAAATCTCAAGAAGTTGAATTAATGCTGTCTGTTGAAGGTGTTCAAGTTAAGTAATTCATTTTTTTGAGTCACTGTTATCAACTTCTTAAACCGTAGATGTTTAAATAGGCATCTGCGGTTTTTTGTTTTTAACTTGATTCGTAGTGCTAAACACCTACCTTTTACTCTATATTTACGCCTATTCCTATAGCGATATTATCTCGTCCACGTCTAAAATAATCGTAATGAGTTTATTGCTGAGTCTTATTACACTGACTAAAGTTAATAGTGGTTAGCAATGTCAGGTAGGCTTAGGTTGAGTATTGGTTTTATTGTTAAAAGGCAGAGTCACTTTGAATACAAATAGTTCACGCAAAACCGCACTAGTCGTTAGCATTATTTTTATTATTTTTGCGCTGGGTTTTTACTGGTTAAGTAAAGACAATAACGTGCTATCGACG
The DNA here is from genome assembly GCF_028484855.1 of Providencia sp. PROV033. Taxonomy (NCBI): domain Bacteria; kingdom Pseudomonadati; phylum Pseudomonadota; class Gammaproteobacteria; order Enterobacterales; family Morganellaceae; genus Providencia; species Providencia sp. PROV033. The sequence continues at coordinate 7,519 of NZ_JAMPSW010000042.1, forward strand.
GAAAGTAATAGCGAAATTCACTCCGAAGCAATTGCTCAAGTTGAAAAAGAACTGCCCATTTTAGTGACGATCAAAAAATTGAGTCCGATGACTTATCAGAATTTTGAGCATTTAATGTCTCAATACGATCCTGCGAATGAAGATTTGCGTCGTCAGCTGCTTGATCAAATTGTCAGCCAATCAATGAAATTAGTGGTGGAGCGTATGCCTTACGCGTCTGATGAAACTGTCATTAACTTCACTGCGAAAGTAAACGATAATATCAAGTCATTGTTAGAACAAGATCCATCAGGGAAAATGTGTTACGACGCATTATTTCCGCAATTAAGAGATTCTGCAGACATTATCCCTCCTCAGAAAAGCCAAGATGTATTGCTAAAACAAGTCAGTGCGATTAATGCATTACTGATTTCCAGTGAAGCAGGCAAGGAGCATGCACCGTTATCCCCAGAAAAATACCAACAAATGATGGGGGCTCTCAGGGCTGAGTTAACCGCCAAGTATGGAAATGATGTTTCGATGTTGGTTGATGTGAATGCAGGGAAAAAATCGCCAGCTACAGTATGCCAAATCTCGATCAGTCTATATGACTCGGCATTGAGCATTCCAGACACTCAGACTAAAGCGGCATTATTGCGTTCTTGGTTCTCTCCTGCGAAAAAATAGTCACTGACTACCTCTGCAATGAATTACTGATAGGATTAACACATTGTAAAACTCATCGAGTTTGGTATAGGGTGTTAATCCTTGTTGCATTTTGTTGCAATATCTATGCTCAAATAACACCCCTAAAGCGATATACTGCATAAATCAATGTCGGATTTTTATTCGCGTGGTCTATCATTTGTGTGGCTTAGCTACGCTATCAATTTAATACCATTTGGAGGCAAGATGCGATTTGTGAAGAAAAGCATTGTTACGCTCTTAACCATCGCCGCAATCTATGTTCCAGCCATGGTTTCTCAGGCTTGTACTCGAGTTGTTTATCTCGGGGAAGACCAGCAGATCATGACTGGCAGAACCATGGATTGGAAATACGATATCGGTACCAATTTATGGATTTTCCCACGTGGCATGGAACGAAATGGCGTGGCAGGACCTCAATCAATCAAATGGAAATCCAAATATGGCAGCGTGATTGCCTCAGGTTATGATATTTCGACAACAGATGGCATCAACGAGAAAGGGTTAGTCGCTAACTTGTTGTGGTTGGCTGAATCTAAATATCCAGAGCTCGACAATAAAAAGCCTGCACTCTCTATTTCACTGTGGGCACAATATATGTTGGATAATTATGCCACTGTCGAGGAAGCCGTTGCCGCATTAGAAAAAACACCATTGATTGTCGCCACGGATAAAGTGCCGGGACAAAATCGCTTAGCAACACTGCATTTATCCCTTTCGGATGCCAGTGGCGACAGTGCGATCATCGAATACATTGATGGCAAACAAGTTATTCACCATAGTCGTAAATACCAAGTTATGACAAACTCACCAACCTATGATAAACAGCTAGCGATGCAAGAATACTGGCAAGGGATTGGTGGAACGGTGATGTTACCTGGAACGAACCGCTCAGCGGATCGTTTTGCTCGAGCACAGTTCTATATCAATGCGATTCCACAAAAAACCACACCGAATAAAGCGGTTGCGAGTGTGTTTGGGGTGATCCGCAATGTTTCAGTTCCTTATGGTCTAAGTTCAGAGCAATCCCCAGAGATCTCTTCAACTCGTTGGCGTACTTTGGTTGACCATAAGCGCCAACTTTACTTCTTCGAATCTGCATTAACACCGAATATCTTTTGGACAGATTTAAAGAAAATTGATTTTTCCAGCGATACTGGAAAAGTGAAAAAATTAGAGTTAGGTGAAGAGCAAAGCCATATCTATTCAGGAGATGCGACGGCGCAATATGTTGATGCTAAACCGTTTGAATTTTTAGGGTTGAGTGCAGCACAGTTGGGTTATTAACATCTTGGTATCAACCTCCTGAATGTCAGGGGGTTGATACATATCAATTCATCATTTTTCAATTCATGAAAACGTTGCACTATTCAATTCAACGTCATAAGATGTATTTAAAATGCAACTTAAAGGTGATTCCATGACTGATTTAGTGTGCTACAAAACGATGCCTGTTTGGGACAAGGCTTCTATTCCATTAATGTTTCAAGACCGCCATAACACCAAAGAAGACACGTTCGCTCAATTGAAAGTGTTACAAGGTTCCCTCGATTTCATTATTTTTGGTGACGATGGTAGTGAGCAGAAATTTACATTCGATACACAAAATCAGCCCCCAGTGATCCAGCCGCAAGTCTGGCATCGTATTGCCGATTGTAGTGATGATGTACGTTGCCAGCTCTCTTTTTTATGCCGACCTGAAATCGCGTTTTATAAGCAGTATGACCTCAGTATCCCGCATTCAGAAGTTCGTTATCTTTGTGAGAATAACTTGGCTAAACCTTGTAAGGTTTTGGATTTAGGCTCTGGTCGTGGTCGCAATAGTTTCTACCTTGCTCAGCAAGGCTATGATGTTACCGCCGTTGATATTAACCAAAATCATATTCAAGCTATTGAAACGGTTAAACAGCAATCGGGTATTGAAAATATCCATACCGCCTTATATGACATTAATACTCACCAAATCCAAGGTGATTATGACCTGATTATTTCGACGGTGGTGTTGATGTTCCTGCAACGGGACAAAATCGCTGATATTGTGGCTGATATGCAATCACACACGCTATCTGGCGGAATTAACATCGTGGTATGTGCGGTAGAAACGCCGGATGCGCCACTGGATAGGGTGCCATTCACGTGCTTCTTAAAACCGGGTGAATTGCAGCAGTATTATCAAGACTGGGAAATTTTAAAATACAATGAAAACCCAGGTCATCTGCATAGAACGGATGCGCAAGGTAACCGAATCAAACTGAACTTTGCAACGCTGATTGCCAAGAAAAAATAGTCATTGATTGAAGATAAAATGGGTTGCTTAGGCAACCCATTTTGACATCTGCTTTAGGCATTTGAGGCGGTAGCTTGTTTTTCACTGCGCTCTAATGTCTTTTCCAGTAGGACAGAATAAAGAGGGCGACCGCCAAGGAATTGCGCTACCATCGTGGCACCAATACAGGTGATAATCATGGGTAAGATAAGTTGATAGTTACTGGTCATTTCTAAGACTAATACAATGCCCGTCAATGGCGCACGTACGGTGGCGGCAAATAGCGCGCCCATCCCAGCAATCGCAAAAGTACCCACTTCGATAGAATAGTTAGGGAATAGTTCAAGTGCCGCGTAACCATAAATTCCACCAAATAGTGTACCAAGCGCTAATAATGGTGAGAAAATCCCTCCCGGCGCGCCAGAGCTAAAGCTGATTGTTGAGGTTAAAAATCTCAGCGCAAAAAACACCATTAGTAGGGTGATTGTGAAGCTATTAGCCACCATTTGATGGATAACGCTATAACCACCACCCACAACTTCAGGGGCAAATACACCGATAGCACCACAGCAGCCACCAATCAGTCCACCCATCAGGACAAATCGTGAGATTTTGTTTTGATAAAACGCTAAAAACCGGCTTTGCAGATAGAGCAAGAAGCGGTTAAAGGCAATTCCTACGACACCAAATAGCATGCCCAAAATCAGATATAACCACAGTGTTTCCATTGGGGCTGCTGAGAATTGACCAATATTCAGTACGGCGGCTTCGCCATTAATCAACCGATAAACGATGGTGGCAGTCACTGCACCAATAAACACCGCTTTGATGGAAATTAAGCTGTATTTAAACTGCGGGCGCATCTCTTCAATGATAAATAATATTCCAGCTAATGGCGCATTAAATGCGGTGGAAAGACCCGCAGCGGCACCAGCCGCCAATAATGTATGACGAGATTCATTATCTTTAAGGCGAAATAAATCATAAAACATTTGGCTAATGTTCGCCCCGAGTTGCACGGTAGGACCTTCACGTCCAAGGACCATGCCTGAACCCAGTGTACCCAATCCTCCGATAAATTTAACGGGGATTACTCGCCACCATCGTACCGGACGTAAATCTTGCAATGCCCCTTCGATTTCAGGGATCCCTGAGCCACCCGATTCTGGGGAAAAGCGCTTGACCAAATAATAGCCGAGCATAGCTAACAGCGCGGAGGCAACGAACATGGCGGGGATTATCAACCATTTATTGGTGACATACTGATTGACGGAAGAGACTCGAATATGACTGACCCACTCCGTACCCAGCATAAATAGGGAACCAATCAGTCCAACGACAGCACCAATAATAGCGGCTAAAACAAGCACTTTGAGTGGTGTTTTATCAGATTCTTTTAGGTGGCGTAAAAAACTAAAATGGGTTTTGTTGTCTGATTTTGGAGTCGAATTAGCCTGCGTCATCGCTTTTTGATTCTCTTAAAATGATTTAACAACAATAACTTATGAATAGTAACTTATACACAAAAACAATTGTTCATAGTATAGCAATACTGTTTTGAAACCCCAGTGAAAAATGCAGTTGGGTAGGTAGAACGGATAATTGTACGCTATTGAATAATTCTTATTTACAGTAAAGCTTAATGTAGATCAACAAACCGTTAGATAGGATCTCAAGGCACTTTTTTATTTAAATAAAAGGGGTAATCTTAATGTTGTATATGAAATGCAACTTAAGAGGTTTTCTCCATGTATTGTGTGCAATGTGAACAAACAATTAGAACTCCAGCAACCAATGGTTGCGCTTATTCGCAAGGTATGTGCGGAAAAACCGCTGAAACTTCAGACTTGCAAGATTTATTAGTCGCGGTACTGCAAAGCCTATCTGCAAGTGCAGTGGTAGCGCGTGAATTGGGCATTATCGATCATGATGTGGACAGTTTTGCTCCGCGTGCCTTTTTCTCGACCTTAACTAACGTGAATTTCGATTCTGAACGTATTATCGGTTATGCCCGTGAAGCGATTTATCTGCGCGATAAATTAATCAAACACTGCCTATCTGTGAATAGCGCAGTGGCATTTAATCACCCACTGATTAACCTGCAACTAGCAGGACAAGATATTCAATCACTGCAACAACAAGCGGCACAATTTGCATTAGATATTGATAAAGCCCAAATTGGTGATGATATTCATGGTTTACGTATGCTGTGCCTGTATGGTCTAAAAGGGGCAGCGGCATATATGGAACATGCTCACGTTCTGGGGCAATTTGATAATCAAATTTATGCCCAATACCATGAAATAATGGCGTGGTTAGGAACGTTACCCGCAGACATGAATGAGCTGCTTGATAATGCGATGGCTATCGGCATGATGAACTTCAAAATCATGGAAATTTTGGATGCAGGTGAGACTAGCGAGTTTGGTCATCCGGTGCCAACTGAAGTGAATGTACGCCCTGTAGCAGGTAAATGTATTTTGATTTCAGGTCATGACCTGAAAGATTTAAAAATGCTGTTAGAACAAACTGAAGGAACCGGCGTCAACATTTACACCCATGGTGAAATGTTACCTGCTCACGGTTATCCTGAACTGAAAAAATATTCACACTTAGTCGGTAACTACGGCAGCGGTTGGCAAAATCAACAAGTGGAATTCGCCAAATTCCCAGGTCCTGTATTAATGACCTCTAACTGTATTATCGACCCTGATGTTGGTGAATATAAAGACCGTATTTGGACTCGCAGTATTGTGGGCTGGCCGGGTGTCAAACACATCACAGGAGACAGTTTTGCTGACATGATTGCTCAAGCTCAGCAAATGTCAGGTTTCCCATACACAGAAATTGAACACAAAATTACTGTTGGTTTTGGCCGTCAGACATTACTTGGCGCCGCAGATGCAGTGATTGACTTAGTGGCTCAGAAAAAACTGCGTCATGTATTCTTAGTCGGCGGCTGTGATGGTAGCCGTGGTGAGCGCAGTTACTACACAGATTTCGCACGTAGCGTACCAAAAGACTGCCTCATCTTGACATTGGCATGTGGTAAATACCGCTTCAATAAACTGGATTTCGGTACCTTAGAAGGCTTACCACGCTTGCTGGATGTGGGTCAATGTAACGATGCTTATTCCGCCATTATGTTAGCGGTGAACCTAGCAGAGAAATTAGGTTGTGGTGTGAATGATTTACCTCTAAGCCTGATCCTTTCTTGGTTCGAGCAAAAAGCGATTGTTATTTTGTTAACCTTGCTGGCTTTGGGGGTGAAAAATATTTATACCGGACCAACCGCGCCAGGCTTCTTAACTGAAAACTTGCTGAATATTCTGAATGAAAAATTTGGTATGCGCAGCATTACCACGGTTGAACAAGATTTGGCGGAAATTCTGCCTGCATAAAACGGAAGGAAACCAAGGAGGAAGGGGCTTCCTCCTTGCAAGGAGTCACTCATGACCATGCCAACAAGCTTATGTCCAAACAGAATGCAAATTCACTCAATTGTGCAAGAAACCTCTGATGTTTGGACTATTAACTTAATTAATCATGATTTTTACCAATACGAACCGGGGCAATATGCGCTCGTGAGTATCAAAAACAGTGATGAAGTCATGCGCGCTTATACCTTGTCTTCATCTCCGGGACAAAGCCGTTTTATCTCTATTACCGTGAGGCGATTAGACGAGGGTGCAGGCTCTTGCTGGCTGACGGGGGAAGTGAAACCAGGGGATTACCTGTGGTTATCTGAGGCGCAAGGTGAATTTACCTGTGCAAATGTGCAAAGCAACCAATACTTAATGCTGGCGGCAGGTTGCGGTGTCACTCCGATTATGTCGATGACCCGCTGGTTGATGGCGAATCGACCAGAAACAAATGTCAAAGTGCTGTTTAATGTTCGTGATGAAAAGCAGGTTATCTTTGCGAATGAATGGCAAAAATTGGTTCAACAATATCCTCAGCGTTTACAGCTTTGCATCATGCCGGAAACACCGGATAACGGGGGAGTTGCACAAGGTCGCTTAAGCCAAGAGAAATTGCTGGAGTTAGTGCCGGATATTCATGAGCGAGTGGTGATGACCTGTGGACCCGTTCCTTATATGAAAAATGTTCAGCAGTTTTCCAAAGCATTAGGTGTGCCAGTGGAACATTTCTTTATGGAACGTTTTACCACTGGCGGTGATGAAGCGGTAAGTGAAGAGGTGCTTAACTTAAAAATTCGTCATCGTTTAGTCAATTTTAGCGTCCCAGTCGGAACGTCATTATTGTCGGCACTAGAGCAAAACAAACAGCCGGTGATCGCAGCATGCCGTGCTGGTGTATGCGGTAGCTGTAAAACCAAAGTACTCTCAGGTAATTATACAACCAGCAGTACGATGACATTAACGGCAGACGAAATTGCTAATGGATATGTTTTAGCGTGCAGTTGTCAATTACAGGGCGACACAGAAATCGCTTAATGAGTTTTCGATAATATCATTTTGAGAATGCCTCATTCATTGCCACCTTATTTTAAATATAAATAAGGTGGCTTTTTTGTTTATTAATCGGCTTGTTTGCGTTTCGAAATATAATTAAAAATAAGCCGATAATTCATTACGTTATTATCACTTTATATATTATGAATAATATAATTTCCCATTAAAGTTACAAATGGTTACACGCTGAATTCTTGATACACATTAACTTAAACAAAACTTAAACAAGGGGAGGCTATTAAAAAAAGAGCACAGTAAAAGGGTGGAAATTAAGCATTCAGTGGGTATAATTCGCGCCGCATCCAAAGTGCAGTATCTCGTTAGGCGAGGCTCCTATACAAACATAGGTTACTGATCTGACGACGTCGAGAGACGCCCAAGATTAGGACAGGATATATCGACCGAAGGTATATCCCCATGTAACTTCCTGCTTTATGCAGGATACGTTGTATAGTGCTAAAACCGAGACGAAGAGATAGCAAACGCATTCTCTCATCTGGTTTCGCCCCTATGTGAGTACTGTTTGAGTAAACAACAGTAATAGGGACCAAAAAAATGACATTCTCTACCCAGAACAAAGCGGGTGCAGTAGCAATTGCACAGTCCGCAATGAAAGACGCACGTCAAAAGTCTAATCAAACACAACCCACTAAAATTGATGATTCAACTGTTCACGCATATATGAGCCAATCTTATTTGCCTGTTTCGGTTGCAGACTCTGTGGCATGTGTGAAGAAAAGCCTTATTGAACACCTCGATGGCGAACAAATTCCAACGTATTTATTTGTCGTAGATAGTGAAAACTATTTAAATGGAATTTTGTCCGTTAAATCATTACTTGCCGCATCAGAAGATTTATTAGTGTCGGACATTATGCGCCACAATTATTTCTCTGTTTCTCCTGAACAATCACGTCACGACGTTTATGATTTAATTAATCATAGTGGTTTGGATATGATCCCCGTTGTTCAGTTTGGTAAGTTGATGGGGGTATTACGTCCTCAAGATATCGCTGAATTAATTGAAGATGAAAATACCCTCGATGCACAATTGCAGGGTGCGACTACACCATTAGAAGAGCCTTACTTAACCACTAGCCCAGTCACTCTGTGGCGTAAGCGTGTTGTGTGGTTACTGATGCTGTTTGTCGCGGAAGCGTACACTGGAACGGTACTTAAAGCATTTGAAGAGCAGCTTGAGGCGGCTATTTCATTGGCATTCTTTATTCCATTATTGATTGGAACCGGTGGTAACAGTGGAACACAGATCACCTCGACCCTTGTCAGAGCGATGGCATTGGGCGAAGTGAGTTTACGTAACCTCGGCGCGGTACTGAAAAAAGAAGTTTCAACGTCGTTCTTAGTAGCCATTACTATAGGTGCAGCTGCGTTAATTCGTGCTTGGATTTTAGGTGTGGGTCATGAAGTGACTATCGTGGTCAGTTTAACGATTGTGGCAATCACCGTGTGGAGTGCGATTGTTTCTTCCATTATTCCAATGGTTCTGAAAAAATTAAAAGTTGACCCAGCGGTAGTTTCTGCGCCGTTTATTGCAACATTTATTGATGGGACTGGCTTAATTATTTACTTTGAAATCGCTAAATTGGTGATGACGGAGTTCGCCTAAGTTCGGACCAACCTCTTGATGCGGCAGGGAATTAGCTCTCTGCCGCTGACGCAATCTCTCGCTTAAGAATTTCCCCGCACTTTCGACATAAATATTGATTTTCCCCACGCTCAACTTTGTTATGCCTTCTGATGGTCAACTCGTGAATGGTATCGCAGCCACAAAGATAACGGAATGTTCGGCTTTTGACGCTAGTGACTGCAAAGTTATGAGTCCGTTTCGGGGTTACGCCTAAAACATTTTGCATCATCCATTTCCATTCATTGCCATGGGGAGCTACCCCTTTTCGACCAAAAACCCGGTAAACCAGTAAGTGAGCGAGTTCATGGGGGATGACTTCATCCACGAAATTATCTGGATTTTCAATTAACAGCGTTGGATTAACGCGAATTTCCCAATCTTTGAGATAGGCACTGCCAGCAGTGGTGCCACGTTGCTTATAGTTGATGACGGGCTCTGGAAATGTTTGCTCCAGTTTTTGCTCTGCTAACGCGAGTTTTTCACGCAAGGTTTTCATCACTCGCTGCTGGAGCATGATGGGGACTCTGATCGTTTTCATGTGGTCAAGAATACGTGAAGCCATATAGTTCTCACAAGTGATAATTGACAATAAATATATAAATTAATATATTATTATTAAATATAATGATATCTGTAAGTAAGTAGCTAGGACACGAAGATGCAAAAGAGTGAACAACCCAACTCAGAACAGCTGCTTTTAGCAATGACTCAAGCGGCAACGCAAACGGCGTCATTATTAAAAACACTGGGGAATCCAGATAGACTGTTATTGCTATGCCAATTAACCCAAGGTGAAGCGTGTGTGAGTGATTTAGAAGCGTCACTCGGTATTCAACAGCCCACATTGTCACAGCAGTTAACCGTGTTAAGAAACGAGGAATTGGTAGCGACTCGTCGCGAAGGTAAACGCATTTATTATTCTATTGCAGATGAGAAATTGTTTATCTTACTCAATACCTTGTACCAACTTTATTGTCCTGTGAAGGGGAATTAATATGACGATTGATTGGGTCAATTTCACGCCATGGTCAGCGGCGATTGGCGGTATTTTAATTGGTTTAGCGGCAGCAATATTACTGATTTTAAATGGTCGGATTGCAGGGATCAGCGGGATATTAGCGGGGGTTCTTAAGCCCGTGAAAGGGGATACGGCTTGGAAGCTCGCTTTTATTGTCGGCATCTTAGTGGCACCGCTACTGTTTACTGCCTTTGTGTATGCACCTGAAGTTACGATTACCACCAGCACGCCGTTACTCATTGCCGCTGGGCTGTTAGTGGGATTTGGTACTCGACTCGGCGGTGGATGTACTAGCGGTCACGGTATTTGCGGTATGGCGAGGTTTTCCCGCCGCTCCATTATTGCGGTCGTTATTTTCATGCTGGTGGCATTTATCACGGTTGCCGTCATTAATCATTTTGGTTTAAGAGGGTAATTCAATGCCAATCATCGTTGCGTTAGTCTCTGGAATTTTATTTGGATTGGGGTTGCTACTGGCTGGTATGGGTAATCCCGCTAAGATTTTGGCTTTCTTGGATATCACTGGCAATTGGGACCCATCACTATTAGTGACGATGGTCGTCGCCATGGTCATCAGTGCTATTGGGTATCAGTTCGTGAAAAAGCGCAAATCCAGTGTGTTAAATTGTCCATTGCAGATCCCAACCAGCAAGCTTATTGATAAGAAGTTACTTATTGGTAGTGCGTTGTTTGGCTTAGGTTGGGGGCTTGGCGGTATTTGTCCGGGACCTGCCATTTTATTAACCGGTATGGGACTGACTCAAGGTATTTTGTTTACGTTGGCGATGATAGCAGGAATGGCCATTTTCCAGCTGTTTCAACGTACTGAAAAATAATCATGGCTCAGGGGCAACTCACCTGTTTATCCAACACAAAATATGAAGCAAGTGAAAAGGTTATTTGATTCATCGAAGTGGTTATACATTACAGACATAAAAAAACCCATCATAATGATGGGTTTTTTGCTAATCGTCAGAGATGTTAGCGGAGATTACAGACCTGCAGCTTCACGCAGTTGAGCCGCTTTGTCGGTTTTTTCCCATGGGAATTGTGGACGACCAAAGTGACCGTAAGAAGCCGTTTGTTGGTACATTGGGTGTAACAGATCCAGCATTTGAATTAGACCGTAAGGACGTAAGTCAAAGAATTCACGGACTAATTTTACTAACAGTGCTTCGTCAACTTTACCGGTACCGAATGTTTCAACCATGATAGACGTTGGCTCTGCGACACCGATAGCGTAAGAAACTTGAATCTCACAACGGTCAGCTAAGCCAGCTGCCACGATGTTTTTTGCTACATAACGCGCCGCATACGCAGCAGAACGGTCAACTTTTGATGGATCTTTACCAGAGAATGCCCCACCACCGTGACGAGCCATACCGCCGTAGGTATCAACAATAATTTTACGACCGGTTAAACCGCAGTCACCCATTGGTCCGCCGATAACGAAACGGCCTGTTGGGTTGATGAAGTATTTCGTTGCTGGAGATAACCATTCAGCAGGTAGAACTGGCTTGATGATCTCTTCCATAACCGCTTCGTGTAAAGCTTTTTGGTCAATATCTTCTGAGTGCTGTGTGGACAGAACTACCGCGTCAATACCGACAATTTTGTTGTCATCGTATTGGAAGGTGACTTGGCTTTTCGCATCTGGGCGTAACCATGGCAGTGTGCCATTTTTACGCACTTCCGCTTGACGTTGAACTAGACGGTGTGCATAAGTCACCGGTGCAGGCATCAATACGTCAGTTTCGTTAGTGGCATAGCCAAACATTAGACCTTGGTCGCCAGCACCTTGTTCTAAAGGATCTGCACGGTCAACACCTTGGTTGATATCGGGTGATTGTTTACCAATGGCACTTAATACTGCGCAAGAGTTGGCATCAAAGCCCATGTCTGAACTGGTATAACCGATCTCACGAACGGTTTTACGCGTAATTTCTTCAATATCGACCCATGCGCTGGTGGTGATTTCGCCACCAACCATGACCATGCCAGTTTTGACATACGTTTCGCAAGCTACGCGCGCTTTTGGGTCTTGTTCAAGAATAGCATCAAGGACCGCATCAGAAATTTGGTCAGCAATTTTATCAGGATGCCCTTCTGATACGGACTCAGAAGTAAAGAGGTGTGTAGACATGAGATTAATACCTTAAGAATTCAAAGAACATTATAGTTGGATGTTTTAACATCTAGACGGCTATTCTAGACTTTTCAATGAATAATTTCTACCTGTTTTTCAGCCTAAAATGATAAGCGCATAAATGGTTAATTCAGTTAGTTTTATCGTGAATGTGAAATTTTAGATAATTTGCTTTTGCATTTTAGGGCTATTCGAGGTATAAACTGCGACCGTAGCGGATGGTTGTTATTTCTCGCTATATACCAGCAGGTCAGCCATGAGTCTGCTTTCTATCAGGAATGTTTATAACCGATTGAATTTTAATAGATGATTAAAATTCCCAAGGGGAAAACAGTTATATTGGGGGTTAATGGGCGATGATCCATAATCTACTGAATAACAGTATCCAACCGTCGTACGCGGATCGCCGTGTGACATTGGCTTTTACTTTCCTGTCTTTGTTTACTTCGTCACGAAGTTACCGTCATACCTATCATAGATCCTTAATACTTAGTCAGTAATCTGCTAGGTTTGTGGATGTATATTGTCACCGTTTAGACGTTCTAAGCACTTTTAATTACAATCTGAGTATCGCTGTTTCCCTGACATTACTGCCCAGTCGCACCATGCCTTTGGTGGGAGCTTGTCTGGAAGGAGAACGCATCACTCACCCCTCCATACTAGGAGTTTATTATGAATGATAATATCGCTCGCAAGATGCGCCAAACTTATAATGTTGCGTATTGGGGCGGTGGTTACTATCAGGTGAATGAGCGCGGAAATGTCTGTGTTTGCCCAAATCCTGAAAACCCTGACACTTTTGTTGATTTAGCTGAATTAGTTTACCAAGTTAAAGAAGAGCAGGAGCACTTACGCTTACCTGCGCTGTTCTGTTTCCCTCAAATTTTGCAGCACCGTTTGCGCTCTATTAACGCAGCATTTAAACGTGCGCGGGAATCTTATGGTTATAAAGGTGACTATTTCTTAGTCTACCCCATTAAAGTTAACCAACAGCGCCGAGTCATTGAATCATTAGTGAATTCGGGTGAGCCTTTAGGGTTAGAAGCAGGTTCAAAAGCAGAGTTAATGGCCGTGTTAGCCAACGCGGGTCGTACTCGCACCGTGATTGTGTGTAATGGCTATAAAGATCGCGAATATATTCGTCTCGCCTTAATTGGCGAAAAACTGGGTCACAAAGTGTATCTGGTTATCGAAAAAATGTCTGAGATCGAGATGGTGCTAGAGGAAGCGAAAAAGCTGGAAGTGACGCCTCGTTTAGGCGTGCGCGCCCGTTTGGCGTCCCAAGGCTCAGGCAAGTGGCAAGCCAGTGGTGGTGAGAAATCCAAATTTGGATTGGCAGCGACCCAAGTTTTGCAACTAGTGGAGATTTTACGTAATGCGAACCGTTTGGATAGCCTGCAATTACTGCACTTCCATTTAGGTTCACAGATGGCGAATATTCGTGATATCGCAACAGGTGTTCGTGAGTCAGCACGTTTTTACGTCGAGTTGCACCAATTGGGTGTCAACATTCAGTGTTTTGACGTGGGTGGTGGCTTAGGCGTTGATTATGAAGGAACCCGCTCCCAGTCTGATTGCTCGGTTAACTATGGTCTGAACGAATACGCGAATAATGTCATTTGGGCGATTGGTGATGCGTGTGAAGAGTTTAACTTGCCTCATCCAACCGTAATCACCGAATCTGGTCGTGCGTTAACGGCTCACCATACGGTTTTAGTCTCTAACGTCATTGGTGTTGAGCGTAACGAATTTACGAAAACCACACCACCTAGTGAGGATGCTCCGCGTTCACTGGTCTCGTTATGGGAAACGTGGGAATCCATGCAGCATCAAGGTAACAGCCGCTCTTTACGTGAATGGCTGCATGATAGCCAGTTTGACCTGCAAGAAGCACATACTCAGTATGCACATGGTGTATTGGACTTAACACAGCGCGCATGGGCAGAAGAGCTATACTTGAATATCTGTCGCCGTATTCAGCAAGATTTAGACCCAAGTAATCGCGCTCACCGTCCAATTATCGATGAGCTGCAAGAGCGTATGGCGGATAAATTCTATGTGAACTTCTCGCTATTCCAATCGCTTCCTGATGCTTGGGGAATTGACCAAGTTTTCCCTGTTTTGCCGATTGAAGGCTTAGACAAGCCACTAGATAGACGCGCTGTATTACTGGATATTACCTGTGACTCCGACGGGATTATTGATCATTATGTTGACGGCGATGGGGTCGAAACCACCATGCCAATGCCAGCATATGATCCAGAAAATCCGCCGATGATTGGCTTTTTCATGATTGGGGCGTACCAAGAGATTTTAGGCAACATGCACAACTTGTTTGGCGATACCGCTGCCATTGATGTATGGGTCGATAGCCAAGGTAGTATGCGTTACTTGCAAAGCGAAGAAGGCGACTCTGTGGCTGATATGCTGCAATACGTGAAGTTGGTCCCTGAAGTGTTGCTAGAAAGCTTTATTGAGCAAGTTAAAGGCACCGGACTTAGCGATGAGCTACAAAAAGATTTTGTAAACGAATTTGAAAGTGGGTTGTACGGCTACACTTACTTAGAAGATGAATGATTAAGGAACAGTGATGATTAATAGCACATTAGGAAATCAGGTTGATAACTCACTGGTTTCAAACGCATTTGGTTTTTTACGTTTTCCGTTGAATTTCCAACCTTATAGCTCTGATGCGGATTGGGTGATCACGGGAGTGCCGTTTGATATGGCAACCTCAGGACGGGCGGGTAGCCGTCATGGACCTGCTGCTATTCGCCAAGTCTCAACTAACCTCGCGTGGGAAAGCCACCGCTGGCCATGGGATTTTAAATTAAAAAATAAGCTCAATGTGGTTGACTGTGGTGATGTGGTTTTTGCATTCGGTGATGCACAAGATATGTGCGATAAGTTGCAAGCACACACCGAAAAACTACTGGAATCAGGTAAGCGCTGTTTAACATTTGGTGGTGACCACTTTGTGACTCTGCCGTTACTGCGCGCTCATGCAAAACACTTCGGTAAAATGGCATTAGTGCATTTTGACGCACATACCGATACGTACGGTAATGGTAGCTTATATGACCATGGCACGATGTTCTATCATGCGCCGAAAGAAGGTTTGATTGACCCTAATCATTCAGTCCAGATTGGTATTCGTACTGAACATGATTCGGACAACGGCTTTACAGTGTTAGATGCCGCTCAAGCCAACGATCGTGGTGTCGAGGATATGGTTGCTCAGATCAAACAGGTCGTCGGTGATATGCCGGTGTATCTGACATTTGATATTGATTGTCTGGATCCGGCTTTTGCGCCAGGAACCGGAACCCCAGTCATTGGTGGGTTAACATCAGATAAAGCGTTAAAATTGTTACGTGGTATTCAATCCCTGAATATTGTTGGAATGGATGTGGTCGAAGTTGCTCCAGCGTATGACCAATCTGAAATTACGGCATTAGCTGCCGCGACTATCGCGTTAGAAATGTTGTACATCCAAGCGTCTAAGAAGTAAAACGCCATTGATAATATAGGGTGCCTCAATGTGTTCATTGGGGCACCTTTTTTATTGTTTAAAGGCTGTGCTCTTTCAGTTGGGCAAGGATTGAATATGCTTGTGTCCATAGCACGGACCCTGCTTCATGAGAAAATAGAAAATGTTCATTGTGGGGAAAACGCTGAGCGAGTGTTTTACCAAAATCCGGTGAATGAACAGCGCTGACATCTTGCTCGCCATACCAGAGTGCAACTGGGCAGTGAATATCTTCAGGATTAAATTGCCACGGTTGTAATGCTAGTAATAAATCCTGCACATAGCCTTGATTTCCCTGCATAAATGCGCGTTCCATACAATCACTGTAAGCAGCTAAAAAACTCTCTTCACTGTAAATTTGTTGATCAATTTCCGCACTGCAATTCAGAATAAATGCCAGTAGCCATTGTGATGTCACATTTCTCATTAGCCATTCAGATAGTGCCTCTGGCGTATGAATGGCTTGTTCCTGCATATTAATGACATCTTGTTTTAAATGATTTCTCGTTTCAGGAAACTCGAATTGATCTTGCCCAGAAACCAGTGATAGGGAAACAGGGGAACAGTAGTAGGCGAGTGCCATCGCAAAAACAGCACCTTGGGAGAAGCCAACGACTGAAAAAGACGGGATTTCCTGAGCATCGAGGAGTTGCTGAATATCTCTCGCAAAACGTTGTAGGGATTTATGCTCATCAAAGGCGGATTGACCTAATCCTGCACGCTCAGGGGTGATTAATCGAATATTGAGCTCATCAAGACGATCAATCCCAAAGCCAAGCGTACCGCTCATGCCAGCACCGGTACAAAAAATAACGGGAAAACCTTGTTCAGGTCCTGATTCATACCAACACAGAAGGCGCCCATCGGACAATTTCATCGACATGTGGCGAGTATTGGATATTTTGTTGCTATACATAATAAATACCTACAAGATAGAATTTTTAGTGCGACATGTTGATTTCTATCGCGAGTCATCAATGACTTTACAATTGTTATTTCCTATTTGCTAAAGCAGGTTTGTAGGGCAAATAAATGGGACCTGCTTTAGATCAGCTTAGAATTTTAAATTAAGAAATAAGCTAATTACAAAATATACGCTCAATTAAGGCTATTTTACAGTCAAAAGGACAATTTATGGCATTTTCAGACTCAGAAAAGCAAATTTTATTATCAGTAAAAGGTGTGGGACCGATGGTGATCAGCCGATTAGAACAAATGGGGTTTTCATCATTAGCGCAATTGAGTGAAGCCTCTTATGAAGAGATTCTTATTTCTGGTGCGGCATTAACGGGGTCGAGTTGTTGGAAAAATAGCCCTCAGGCTAAAAAAGCGGTGGAAGGCGCCATTGCCGCAGCTAAGGACGCCTTACGCTAAGGTCTCTATTATTGTTTGTTTTTCATTTTCCACTTTTTACTGCGCAGAATATTGAGCATCTGAACTGACATTGAGAAAAACATCGCAAAGTAGATATAGCCTTTCGATACGTGAACTTGAACGCTTTCAAGTAATAAGGTAAAGCCCACCAGAATTAAAAAGGATAAGGCGAGAATTTTGATTGAAGGGTATCGTTCGACAAAATCACCAATCGGCTTCGCGGCGAACATCATAATCATCACGGCCATAATCACGGCTGCCATCATAATAAAAAGATGGTCAGATAACCCGACTGCGGTGATCACGGAATCCAAGCTAAAGATAATATCCAAGATGGCTATCTGTACAATTGCCCCCCAAAAAGAGGTCACTTTTTTCTGAGCGATCCCATCATCATCTTCCCCTTCGATGGTATCGAAAATCTCCTGACTGGATTTCCAAATCAGGAATAGTCCTCCCGCACACAAGATAAGGTCACGAGCAGAAACGGTATGTTCAGCCAATGTAAATAGCGGCGTGGTAAGCCGTGCAAGCCACGCAATAGAAGCCAGTAGCGCTAAGCGCATTCCCATTGCGGCGATTAACCCAATGCGTCTGGCGCTGTTTTGTTGATGAGCGGGCAATTTACTGACGACAATACTTAAGAAAATAATATTATCGATACCCAATACGACTTCCAAAATTGTTAATGTTGCCAATGCCATCCAAGCATGGGGATCTAAGAACCACTCAAACATCTTATTGCCTTAAAAATGGAATAACGAATCGTCTGTTTTGGCACAGGCGATGCCTTGAACAATTAACCGAGATTAAAGTGCCGCGCTAATAATGGACCTGTAAAATCTTTTTTTAAATAGAAACCTCTCGGTAATGTCATTATTGGCTGTCCAAATTCACCAATACCTTCGGTTAGCGCTCTATTATTCGCCGCTTTGGGACGAATTTGTAGAACTTGTCCGTGACGAGCGGTGATGGTTTCGACTTTTCCCAGCACAATTAAATCCATTAACTCTTCCCAATCTTGGCGTAAAAGTTGTTCTTCAAGCGCAGAAGGGCTCCAAATCAGCGGGTTTGCAACACGTCGTTCAGCAAGCGGAATTTGACGTTCTCCCTCAATGGGAAACCATAGGATACGTGAAAGTTTGCGACGTACGTGGCTATTTTCCCATGTGAGTCCACTATTGCCAGTCAGTGGGGCAATAGAAACAAATGTGGTTTCTAAAGGGGCACCATGGCGATCAATGGGAATCGTTTTAAGCTCGACACCTATGTTCGCAAAATCTTGTTCGGCTTTACTGCCTGCGGTTGCACCTAAAAAATACTCTAACAAAGTACCGACCCAACCTTTATCTCGTTTAAGATCGGGAGGAATGGGGATCCCCGCTGCGGTGGCTAGCTCACCAAGTGTATAGCCCGCAAGGGTTTGAGCACGAGCGAGTAAGACTGTTTCATTTTCAGGCGGAGAAGGTGGTGTAAATGACATAGTCAGTAGAATGTAATTGTGTTTAAAAAATAACCAGAAAAATGGTCACAGGATAGGAAGAGTATAACACTTTTTAGTCACTGTATTTAACTGCATGATATATATATGTATATTGAATAATAATCACTGACGAAATTATGAATATTTAGGGTTATTCAACTTCATCCCAAGATAACCACAGGATCATGCACTAGGTTATCCACAGGATTTCTGGATAACTGTGAAAAACAGTGATTACTGTGTGCATTTACAGCCTTGACTAATGTCATTTATTGAAGCTCGTCACAAAAAGCGAGTAAGTTAAGTACATTCCTTGTGGATAAAACATGCATTGATTGATATTTGCTCAGTTAGACTCCTAAGAAAAAAACATCAAAAAGTAGACAGTGGATATCTCATGGGGAATTTATTTATCATCATGATTTATAATGTTTTATTTTTTTGTATGGTTTTTTGTTAGAAATGAACGATTAGGATATACCCTGATTACTATCTGGTTGTTAACATAGATATCCACAGAAAAAGTGAATAAAATCCATTTTACTCACGTTAACTGTTTATAACTATCATCAATTCTGTGTATTATCCTCAGTTGGCTTAAACCAAGCCGATTTAAAGTCAAACCAACCGAAGGTATTCATGCGAACACCTCGCATTGTTCTTTGCCCTTGAAGTTCTAACCAATGGTGAAAAATAGGATGGAAAACTTGGGAGTCAATTAAACTTTCACACCACGATTCAACATCCAATTTTTGCTGACGCCACAGTTGTAACTCTCCATCAAGGCTTTTTCCTAAACATTGGCGTAATAACGGCATTTCATACAAAGTGGCAAAGATAGAAAATTCGAGCGGCTTGTAAAAATTGGCTGTAGAGAGCCAAATATCACTTTCAGCATTACCATTAAACCAATCATCGTAGTCGACAATATTAATTTTTAACTCAACACCTTGGGTCTCCAATACCCGCTTCATAATTTGGCTTATCGCATAGAATTCATGATGATGGCGATAAAAAGTCACGGTTAGCTCTGTTAAATCTTCAGGTTTTGTACGCTGAGATAACATCTTACTGTGGTGCCAGTGAAGCAATAATCCATAGGCGGGCGCCCAATGACGTTGATAAAAAGATTCACAGTGTGCCAGTAAATTAACCGGTGTTAAGAAGCTGCACAGCCATTTACGAACATCTTCACGTTGAGATATGGCGGAACGCTGGTCGAATAACAGAAAATAGCATCCTTCTTCCATACGGCTCTCTAGCGAGTCATTGTGACGTTTGTCACCATCCATTTTTAATGTGGTGCAGACCATTTGCTCAGAAAGCTCAGGAACCACCCAAATTGTGACTTCATCCAGTAAGGCTCGATAGCCAAAGTAGCGATCAAATGCGCTGATGGTTAGCTTCTGCGGAATATTGGTTTCGACTACATAAGGACCGGTACCAATGGGGCGTTGGCTAAAGTGCTCAATGGTTTCCCACTCTTTAGGAAGTATCGCGGCGTGAGGGCTTCCGAGTAGCCAAGGAAATTGCGTATCAGGATGACTGAGATGGACATCGATAACATACGGTTGCGGTGAGGTGACGGTCTGAATATGGGAAAATAGTGGCCAGCAGCGTTTTAATCTGAGTAACGAATGAATGATATCATCCACTTGCATTTCACGCCCATGATGAAAGTAGATAGCAGGGCGTAAATAGAAACGCCACTGTTGGTCATTGATAGCTTGCCAGTGATGGGCAATACCATCTTCTACTTCCCCTTTTTCCTCATTTAAGTGGGTTAATCCATTAAATATTTGGCTCATTAAATGGATTTCAGAGCGACGCATTGGTGTGCCAGGTAATAAATTCGGGAAATCGCGATAATAAATGATACGTAGCAGGTTTTTCCCTTGCCGATAACTGCGCTCCAGCTCTGATAAGACCATCTGGCGAATCGTTTCTTTATCACCCACGAGGGCGACTAATTTTTCAATACTTTCTTCTTTTAATAACTGTTCTGCTTGTGCTTGCTGAAGCTCTAATCCATTGATATGAAAAATTAATGCGGAACGCTTTCCTCGTCCCGCTTCGGCTTGCCAACTGAGCCAACCATGAGCTTGCATATTATTGAGTAGCGTACGTACATGGCGACGAGAACAAAACAGGATCTCCGCAATATCTTGCAAAGTGGTTTCGCTGTTTTTTCCCTGAAAATGTTGCCACAAGCGAACAAATTGGGTTTGTAATCGAGAACTAGACATAAAAGAGGAACTCCGGAAAAAATTGCATCAATTTTAATATCCTATATTCCGTAGATAATAAGAGGCAGTAAGTAGCTCTATTGACCTGTCTGTTGCAGGTTTACTCCCCCATTTATTGAGTAATGGTATATTTACCAGCCGGTATGTGAATGCATATCGGCTTTTTTTCTTTTTTCTTCATATTTCACGTTGTGGCTGTGTTGGCTTCATTCGGCTACTCAGGTCACATACTGATGTATGCTCCCCGAGATATCCTCATTTTGTCGCCTTGCCACAACATGAACTATTTTGAGAAAACGGTTTGATTAAACCCAGAATCATGATTATTTGAAATCATGGCATATTCAGAATTAATGGGGAAGGATTTATTGGTGGGCGCGGTTTGTTGGAGTTGAGTTCTACTTTTATGAAGACAAATAGGTAAGAAAAAGCCCACCGAAGTGGGCTGGAGATTAATTCATAAAGGCGGGGAGTTTTTGTTCATAATCTTTAATTTGGTCGACGTGCTGTAATGTCAAACCAATACTATCTAAACCATTCATCATGCAATGGCGGCGGAAGCTGTCAATTTCAAAGGTATAAACTTTATCTCCTGCGGTAACGGTTTGTGCTTCTAAATCAACCGTAAATTGGCAACCTTCGTGGTTTTTAACATAGTTAAACATCTCATCAACTTGTTGCTCGCTTAATTTGATGGGCAACAATTGGTTGTTAAATGAGTTACCGTAAAAGATATCGGCGAAGCTTGGTGCAATAACGACTTGGATACCAAAATCAGTTAATGCCCACGGCGCGTGTTCACGGGATGAACCACACCCAAAATTCTCGCGAGCTAACAGAATGCTGGCACCTTTAAATACCGCTTTGTTCAAGACAAAGTCAGGGTTAGGTTGCTGCCCTTTATCATCTAAAAAACGCCAGTCATTAAATAAGTGCTGACCAAATCCGGTACGCGTGACTTTCTGCAAAAATTGTTTGGGAATAATCGCATCAGTGTCCACGTTCGCGGCATCTAAAGGGGCGACAATTCCAACATGCTTAATAAACTTATCCATGGTTTTCTCCTTTAGATTTGAATATCACGAACATCAGCAAAATGACCGTTGATAGCTGCTGCGGCTGCCATTGCTGGGCTAACTAAATGGGTACGTCCCGCACGACCTTGGCGACCTTCAAAGTTACGGTTGCTGGTGGATGCGCAACGTTCACCCGGATTTAAACGGTCATTATTCATGGCTAAACACATGGAGCAGCCGGGTAAGCGCCATTCAAAACCTGCTTCAATAAAGATTTTATCCAAGCCTTCTTGTTCTGCTTGAGCTTTAACAGGGCCGGAACCTGGAACCACAATAGCTTGCACACCAGACGCCACTTTTTTACCTTTCGCAATGGCTGCCGCAGCACGTAAATCTTCAATACGTGAGTTAGTGCAAGAACCGATAAAGACTTTATCAATTTTCACATCGGATAATTTAATACCGGACTCTAATCCCATATAGGCTAATGCTTTTTCTGCGGAAGCACGTTCAACAGGATCGGAGAAGGACGCTGGAGCAGGGATCGGCTGATTGATTGCTATTACTTGCCCAGGGTTGGTTCCCCAAGTAACTTGAGGGGCAATGGTACTCGCTTGGATAGTAATAACCTTATCGAATTTTGCATCATCATCCGTTTTCAAGGTTTTCCAGTAAGCGACAGCATCATCCCAGTCCTGACCTTTCGGTGCAAATTGGCGTCCTTTCATATAATTAAAAGTAGTTTCATCAGGGGCAATGATGCCCGCTTTAGCCCCTAATTCAATCGCCATATTACAGACGGTCATACGACCTTCCATACTTAAGTTTTCAATTGCTTCACCACAGAATTCAACGATGTAACCCGTTCCACCTGCGCTGCCAGTTGTACCAATAATCGCTAATACGATATCTTTGGCGGTGATCCCCGCAGGTGCTTGACCAACCACTTCAATTTTCATTGTCTTGGCACGGGCTTGTTTTAAGGTTTGTGTTGCCATTACATGCTCAACCTCGGACGTACCGATTCCAAAGGCTAATGCACCAAATGCGCCGTGGGTTGCGGTGTGAGAGTCACCACAAACAATGGTGGTGCCTGGCAATGTAATACCTTGCTCTGGTCCCATCACATGGACAATTCCTTGGCATGGATGGTTTAAGTCATATAAGGTTACGCCGAATTCTTCACAGTTTTTCATCAACTCTTGCATTTGAATGCGCGCCATATCGCCACAGGCATTAATGTCTTTTGTCTGGGTTGATACGTTGTGATCCATCGTGGCAAATGTTTTGCTTGGCTGATGTAATGGGCGGTTTTTGGTCCTTAAGCCATCAAATGCTTGTGGTGAAGTCACTTCATGTACCAGATGACGGTCGATATAAATTAAAGGGATTTCATTTTCGACTTCACGTACGACGTGAGCATCATATAATTTTTGATATAAAGTCTTCGACATATTAAACCCCTTCTTCAATATAACGGGCGATGATGTCACCCATTTCACTGGTACTGATTGATTGACCATCACCGGCTAAATCCGCAGTGCGATAGCCATTTTCTAATGCCTTATTGACAGATCTCTCGATGGCATCAGCCGCATCGGCTTGGTTTAAACTGAAACGCAATAACATCGATGCTGACAAAATTTGTGCGATCGGGTTAGCGATATTTTTGCCAGCAATATCCGGTGCTGAACCGCCTGCCGGCTCATATAAACCAAAGCCATCTGCGTTTAAGCTAGCGGAAGGTAACATGCCCATGGAACCAGTGATCATTGCGCACTCATCGGAGATGATGTCACCAAATAAATTCGAGCACAGCACCACATCAAACTGAGAAGGCGCTTTGATCATCTGCATCGCGGCGTTATCGATATACATATGGTTCACTTCAACATCTGGGTACTCTTTGGCAATTTGGTTAACCACTTCGCGCCATAATACGGAGCTTTGTAAAACGTTAGCCTTATCAATCGATGTCACTTTATGACTACGCTTGCGAGCAGACTCAAAGGCAATACGTGCAATACGTTCAATTTCATAGCGGTGATAAACTTCGGTATCGAAGGCAAACTCTTCCGCGCCTTCACCTTGACGACCTTTCGGTTGACCGAAATAAATTCCCCCCGTTAATTCACGGACGCATAAAATATCAAACCCTTGAGCAGCAATATCCGCGCGTAATGGGCAGAATGCTTCCAATGCTTGATATAAGCGAGCAGGGCGTAAATTGCTGAATAATTTAAAATGCTTGCGTAATGGTAACAATGCACCACGTTCAGGTTGACTATCTGGAGGCAAATGCTCCCATTTAGGACCGCCCACTGAGCCAAATAATACGGCGTCGGCTTCCTCACACCCTTTCACAGTGGCTTGTGGCAATGGCTCACCATGGTTATCAATGGCAGCACCGCCTACATCGTATTCTCTGGTTGAAATCGTAATAGCAAAACGCTTACTGATTGCATTCAATACCTTATGAGCTTGAGCCATCACTTCAGGACCAATTCCATCTCCTGACAATACTGCAATATTAAAATTCTTAGACATGTTTACACCGCTTCCTTTGTGTTGAATTGTGATGCTTGGTGAGAAATTTTATGCTTTTCTTTTTCAACTTGTTCTGCACGCCAGATACTATTTAATACATGAACCATGGCTTTTGCTGATGATTCAACGATATCCGTTGCTAATCCCATTCCATGGAAACGACGACCGAAGCATTCGGCGACGATATCCACTTGCCCTAATGCATTTTCTCCCTGACCTTTAGCAGATAATTGGTAAGAAACCAATTTCATTGGGTAATTTGTGATTTTGCTAATGGCTTGGTAGATGGCATCGACAGGACCATTCCCTGTGGCAGCCTCCGATTTTTCTGTTTCACCGCACTGCATTTTGACCGTGGCGGTTGCCACGATACTAGAGCCGGATTGTGTACTGAAGTAATCCATCACAAAGTGGTCAGTTTCATCTTGTTGTTTAGCAAAGAAGGCTAATGCTTCTAAATCATAATCAAACACTTGACCTTTTTTATCCGCTAAACTCAAAAATGCGGTGTACAGTTCATCCAAATTAAAATCTTTACCTTCGTGATACCCCATTTCTTCCATGCGATGTTTCACCGCAGCGCGACCAGAACGCGAAGTTAAGTTTAATTGCTGCGCTTTTAATCCAATGGATTCTGGCGTCATAATCTCGTAGGTTTCGCGATTTTTTAATACACCATCTTGGTGGATACCTGATGAGTGTGCGAAAGCATTGTTCCCCACAACGGCTTTATTAGCCGGGATTGGGGTATTACATAATTGGCTCACTAATTGGCTGGTGCGGTAGATTTCTTTGTGATTGATATTGGTGTGCACACCTAACATCTGTTCGCGTAATTTAATCGCCATAATCACTTCTTCTAACGCAGTATTACCGGCACGTTCGCCTAATCCATTAATTGTACCCTCTACTTGGCGAGCGCCTGCTTGAACTGCGCTGATGGAATTCGCGACTGACATGCCTAAGTCATCGTGGCAGTGTACCGAAATAATTGCTTTATCAATGTTAGGTACGCGTTCATATAAAGAAGAGATAATGCCGCCGAACTGATATGGCGTGGTGTAACCCACGGTGTCAGGAATATTAATGGTGGTCGCCCCTGCGCCGATCGCTGCTTCTACAATACGGCATAAGTTGTCGATATCAGTACGACCAGCATCTTCGCAAGAAAACTCGACATCATCGGTATAGCGTCGAGCACGTTTAATTGAGTTGATAGCCATATCCATCACCCCATCGAACGTTTTATTTAATTTCTTTTGCATGTGCAAGTTGGAGGTGGCTAAGAACACATGGATACGGAATGCTTCGGCGACTTTCAAGGATTCCGCAGCAACATCAATATCATTTTCAACACAACGTGCTAATGCGCAGATGCGGCTATTTTTGATTTCACGCGCAATAGTTTGGACAGATTCGAAATCACCAGGCGATGAGACAGGGAACCCAGCTTCAATAACATCGACACCTAAGCGCTCTAAAGCGAATGCAATTTGCAGCTTTTCCTTCACGGATAAGCTGGCTTGTAATGCTTGTTCGCCGTCACGTAAGGTCGTATCGAAGATGATAACTTGGTTGCTCATAATGTGTTCCTCATAGACTAAATTTTGTTGTTATTGATTCTGTTTGCTTGGTTCCCATCTAGCCGCAGGCATAAAAAAACCCGCTGGTTGCGCGGGCTTTTTCATGTTTGTGGACAGTG
This sequence comes from Providencia sp. PROV033, assembly GCF_028484855.1. NCBI lineage: Bacteria > Pseudomonadati > Pseudomonadota > Gammaproteobacteria > Enterobacterales > Morganellaceae > Providencia > Providencia sp. PROV033. The sequence continues at coordinate 33,652 of NZ_JAMPSW010000042.1, forward strand.
TTTGTTATTTTCTATCCATAAGCATACCGCGCAATTTGTCTGCGAGTAGTAGTAGGCTTAGTAGGCGGATAGAAAATGTCATGGATAACTGTCTCTCATATAATTTCAACTAATCTGTTTTTATTGATACGTGATTTCAATAATGTTGTCAAACTTAATTTTCTGAAGCGCATATTCTACGATCGGGAGTTTTAGGGCGTAATTGGATGTTACGTCTAATATTTATAATTTCTATGATGTTTTTACCTATATTTGCAGGTGGTTGTTAGTTTAAAATTCCGCCTAAAAATT
>NZ_JAMPSW010000043.1:0-33919 GCF_028484855.1 Providencia sp. PROV033
CGCCCTATTTAGTGTGACACTCCAGAGAAATTTAGAATATGGTGCTTGTGCTGAACGGGGAGATGAAAAATGCTAAGCTTCGTTAATACCGATTTATTTGGATGGCACAGCCTAGATTGGCTTGATTGATTCGCTCGAAATGATGTTTGGGACAGTCAGCATCACAATGAAACACCGCCTATTAGCACCGCTTTCCTTTCACACAACAAAAAGTATCCGATCACAACCTAAGTGTTCATATAGCTCCCATATTTCACGTAGCCCGGAAGTGCGAGTATAGAATATCGAGGGAGAGTTTTAAGGAGGTTGGAAAATGAAGGCAGATGACTGTATTTTATGCTGATGAAAAATTCTAGACTTTCTCTACTTACCAAAGATAAGTATCTTTAAAATCAATGTGATATAAATAAATTACTGTTCAACGCCAAAATTTATCTATGATGATTTGATGCTAATGAGTATCAAGAATAGAAATTTAATAGTGGGTATTTTTCCCAAATTTTTTTAAACCATGGTGTAAATTTTTCAGGATGAATACGGATTTCTTTGTCTAGAACGTCTAGGCTAACCCATCGAATAGCGCTGACCTCATCAGGATTTGGTATGACTAGTGCATCATAGTAACCTACAAATAAATGGTCATACTCATGTTCAATTAACCCGCCATAGACATCTGCTTTATAAATAAACTCACCAACATGTTTTAATTCGGTTGAGAAACCGAGTTCATCATTTAAGCGACGCAACGCCGCATCGTGGGTCTCTTCTTGTGGTCTTGGATGACTACAGCAGGAATTCGCCCATTGCCCTGCAGAATGGTATTTATGGAGAGCGCGTTGTTGAATGAGTAATTCGTTCTTATGGTTAAAAATAAAGATAGAGAATGCACGGTGTAAGCAGCCACGATGATGAGCCAGCAATTTTGGCATTGTCCCAATTGGCGTATCTTGTTGATTCACTAAAATAAGCAGTTCTTCTATCATTTGGTTCATCTATCTAAGTAAGGGGCATAAGCAAGTGTATTATAACTGGAAAGAAAGGACTTGTAGATTAGAGCTATCGAGATTTGAGCGGATTAGCCATAAATAGTAGAGAGGACATTCATAGCTAAGTGAATGGCTCATTTAGCTATGAATATATTGAAAAATATATTATTTTTGTTGAAGAACCCAAACAGCGGCTTCAACTCTAGATTTTAGATTTAACTTTTTAAGTAAATGTTTTACATGTACTTTTACAGTACTTTCTGCGATATCTAAATTACGGGCGATCATTTTATTTGAGAGTCCCTGTGCAATAAGTTCTAAAATATCGGATTCTCTTGGTGTTAATGCAATGGCATCACTTTCGTTTTGAGACTGGTTTTCTCTTAATGATTCAGCAAGAACGGAAGTCAGTGTTGGGCTAACGACCATTTTTCCACTCGCGGCTTCTTTGAGGGCAATGATAAGCTCTTCTGGTTCCATATCTTTCAGTAAATAGCCATCAGCGCCTCTTTTTAGGGCACTGATTAGGTCATCGCTGTAATTGGAGACTGTAAAAAGAATAATTCGACCTGAAAGTTCGCGCTTTCTCAATTCATCGAGTGTCTCAAAACCATTCATACCTGGCATATTGAGATCTAGCAGGATCAGGTCAGGATCTTGCTCTTCTGCAATTTGAATTCCTGTTTTGCCATCTCCAGCTTCTCCAATAACTTGAAGTGAGGGCTCTAAGCTAATCAGCTGTTTTACGCCATTTCTGAGCATTGGGTGATCATCAATAAGAAGGATTGTTGATTTTTCAGTCATTATATTTTTAGTCTCCATGAATGATTTGATCCGGTGTTTTAAATGTCAGATAAAGGGAATGTGACTTTCACTTCTGTTCCCCCTTCGGCTCGTTGAGTAATGCAACACTCGCCATTTAGGCTGAGTGCCCTTTCTCTCATAATAATTAAGCCATAATGGTTAAGTTTATTTGGGTTATCGTCTATACCACTGCCATTATCATCGATCGTAATGGTGACAGTGCCTCTATTTTGGCTTAATGAAACTTTAGCCCACGTTGCATTCGCATGCTTTAAAATATTACTTAGGGCCTCTCGAATTATTTGTATGATGTGGATAGATTGATGGGGTGAGATACTTTTTGCTGGGATCTCATAGTTAAGCTGAATGTTGAATCCTATTCGCCCGCTGAATTCTCCTAAGGTGCTTTTTAATGAAGGTAATAAGCCCGATTCAGTGAGCTTCAAGCGGAATGTTGTCAGCAATTCACGCAGCTGACTGTATGCGGTATTAATTTCTGTGCGCATTTCATTGAGTAAATGCAGTGTAGTTTCAGGTAGCGGCTCTGGTTGCATTTGGAGATAGCTTATTTGCATTTTTAAGCATGAGAGGGATTGTGCAATTGAGTCATGAAGCTCTCTAGCAATAGCCGCTCGTTCATCCATGATCAACAATTGTTGCTGTTGCTCTATCTGTTGTTCCATGGTGAGCATGCCAGAAATTTGTTTAGCGAGCATTAGAACTAGTTTATTTTTTTCGTCAGAAAAAAGTTGATTTTGTTTAATTTCACCGATAATCACACCATATCGATGCATATTATCTGACAGATCCCACTGCAATGTTTGGGAGTCTTCCGCCAGATTATCCTTGGATAAATGCGATTTAGTTGAAGCCAGTTTTTCGTCGTTGATGTCTAAATTGGCAGAAGCATACGAAATTTCATGAAAATACTGCTCGTTGCTATCTTCATATAATTTGAGGCGTAAATTTTCTAACTGCGTAATATTCTTTAGCTCAGTGAGGACTTTTTGTAACCTCAAATAGAGTGTTTCCGATGAATGTAATATTTGATTTGATTGATAGAGATATGACAAAACACGATTCTTAGCGAGAAGATCGGCAGTTTTTTCTGCCACACGTTCTTCAAGCTGATGGTAGCTTTGGGCTAATTCATCAGACATATGATTCAGAGTTTCACCAAGGGCATTAAGTTCATCTTGTCTATTGTTTTTCATGGGAAAACGCTGTGTGAAGTCTTTACGCCCAATCGCATTAACCATGGAGAGAAGCTTCATCCATGGGTAGTAAATTTTTCGTCTTAAATGCCAGATTGTCCCCATGAGTAGCAGGAAAACTAAACTAATAAAAATAAGTTGGGTCATGGCAACATAAGCGATTTTCTTCTCAGTAATATCATCAATATTGTGGACCAATTCATTGAGCATATTAACGAAAGTAATGACTTCATAGCGTGCATCATCCGGTGATGACGCGCGAGTGAGGGCGGGTCTTAACGTATTGAGCCAAAACGCATGGATTTTATCAAATTCAGGAGTAAGGTTTTCAATTTTAACGACTTGAGTTAGTTCAGGGCTGAGTAAGTCTTTTTCTAAGGCATCAAGATAATTTTGGTTATGTTCATTGATAGGTGTTAAAGAGAGTAAGCGATAACTTTGCATACGCAAGGAACCGGATGTATTAATAGCATGGGCATTGCCTTGTGCACTGATGATCATGCGATTGGAAATCGTCATACCGATGATCCCCAAAACCGCGATAAGCAGCATTAACCCGATAACTTGGTTGATAATCGAAAATCGTCGATAAAGTGTCGGCATTTTCTCTTTTTCCTGAAACAAAATAGACTGACTATTACCATAATATATTTAAGGATATTAGTCAGTTTTTAGCGTTAATTTGTTTGTTTAAAACGAGCAACAAAGTTTATAACAAAAACAATAAGTAAACCGATTACTAGACCAAAGATTAAATTGAGGATAGAGGGTGCTAAAAATTGAAGTGTATTCCCGATGATGTGAATACCGGCTATCTTTCCTGCTATGTTTTCTATCCATGAGTGTAAATAGGTAATCCCGTGCGTGAGTATGCCGCCGCCAACCATAAACATAGCAGCAGTACCGACAACAGATAATGTTTTCATTAAATAGGGTGTTACATAGATTAATCCGTTACCGAGTTTACGGAGCAGAAAGGCAGTTTTTTTCTGTAGAAAGAATCCCAAGTCATCGAGTTTAACAATACCAGCAACTAACCCATAAACCCCGATAGTCATGACAATGGCAATAATCGATAACACGACAAGTTGGTTCAGGATTGTTGTTGAAGAGACAATACCTAGGGTAATTGCGATAATTTCTGCGGATAAAACAAAGTCTGTACGGATTGCGCCTTTAATTTTTTGTTTTTCAAATGCCGCTATTTCATGTTCTAAAAGCTGAGCTTTGTGTACGGTTTCTGCCGGTGAAGTCTCATGTTTTTGAAGAAACTTATGAGCAAGTTTTTCAGCACCTTCAAAACAGAGATAAGCGCCTCCAAGCATTAATAATGGAGTCACTGCCCACGGTATAAAAGCGCTGATCAATAATGCGAGTGGAACCAATATGAGTTTATTGATAAAAGAGCCTTTTGCGACCGCCCAGACGACTGGAAGTTCTCTGTCAGCTCGAACCCCGGTGACTTGTTGTGCATTTAAGGCGAGATCATCACCTAAAACACCGGATGTTTTTTTCGCTGCCATTTTTGTCATTACTGACACATCATCTAAAACGGCGGCAATATCATCTAATAAGGTAAGTAAGCTACTTCCAGCCACAGGAGGATCCTTTTGTTATTGTGAGGTATCATTAATGTTCCTTAGGTAAAGGAAGTAAAAATTAGTTCACAGCTATTTGATAATTTGAGTAATAATAAGGATAAGTGAAGTCATTTCTATCATAATAGTATTGATTTAATTATGAAATTTCTCATGAAACACAAAAATATATTTTGTTATCATCATTTCCAATGAGTGTAAGGTTAACCCATGTCTTTTCAACCAGTATTAAGTATTGTTGTCGCGGTTTATAACGGCGAAAAGTTTTTACCCCATTTTTTTGACAGCTTAATTGCCCAAAAGTTAGAGAATTGGGAATTGATCATTGTGAATGATGGTTCGAAAGATGATAGCGAGTCAGTGATTCGCCAATACGAAGATAAGTTTGAAAATATCAAGGTGCTCGCTCAGGAAAATCAAGGTGTTTCAGTCGCACGTAATACAGGAATGGCAGTAGCAACAGGGCAATATATCACTTTCCCAGATATTGATGATGAGATTGATGCGAGGATGTATGGTCGCCTACTGGAGATTGCACTTGCCGGTGACTTAGACGTTGCGACCTGCAATGGTACTTACGTGTACACCAATGGGGATGCGCCAAAGGCTATTTTTCCACCAAATAAAGTTCCTTCTACTGGTGTGATCACGGGCCCTCAATGGTTACAAATTGGTTTGAGTTCCCGTAAATTTCTCCATGTAACTTGGTTGAATCTGTATCGCTTGTCATTAATTCGAGAACACAATTTTACCTTTGAACCTAGATTGCACCATCAAGATATTCCTTGGACTACCGAGATGCTGCTCGTTGCTAAACGAGTGCAGTTTATCAATGAACAATATTATGAATATCTGATTCATAACCAATCCGTTTCTCACTCTTTAACCGGAGATGAGCGCTCCGTACGTAAGATCAATACCTACCTGAAGATCTTGGATATGCTGATGGATATCTATAAACGTCATCCTGAGGAAGTGAAGCAAGCACCTGCTTGTTTATGGCAGGTGGGGAAAGAAGGTTTAGGCGTTGTTTTAGCGCTATTAGCGATTAAATCACCTGAAACGCAGAAGCAGATGGTTCAACTGTTTTTTGATAAAGGTTACTGGGATATTGTTTGGAAGCATGCCACAACACTGAAATTAAAATGGCGTTTGATCCGTCGTTACAGCAAATTGAAGGCCATTATCAATAAATAGTTCTCTAGCAGCCTTTCGGGGCTGCTCTCTTTTATTTCTCTTGTACTTTCCTCGATCCTTCAACTTATTAAATAATTGATAAAATACTATTAATATCTATAGTATATATTGTGATTTAATTAACATATTAATAACAAAAAAATTGAGCTTCCTCTCAGAATATGGTCTTTATAGGGTCATAGTTCGCCAAATATACAGGGTGATAAATTATTAATAAGTTAATGAGTGAGGGCTGAATGGATCATTATCTGCATAAATTACCTGACCTTATTGACTCAGTTGCCACCAATCAATTTTATCCAAACTTATTATCATGGTTGTCTTCGTTTGTGGTTTTTGATAATGCAATTATCTATTCCTTTGAAAAAGATGGTGCTCCACGTTTTCTATCGAAAGTTGAAAAGCGTAATAGTGATAGCGTTAATCGCATTTATCAGCGTGGGGCTTATTTGATGGATCCTTTCTATCAAGAACTACAAAAAGGCGGCAGTTCGAAGGTGTTAACATTGAAAGATGTTGCCCCTAAAGGTTTTTATCATACGGATTATTATCTTAATTTTTATCGTAAGACGGGTTGGTGTGATGAGGCGGGTTTACTGTTGGAATTATCCGCTGATAAGCAATTAGGCATTTTCTTTGGGAATGAAGACCAACCGTTTCTTGCTGATGAGAAGAAACAAGGTTCATTAAAAGAAGCCTTTGATATTATTAGAAGTATTGCTCGATTACATAAGGAAGTTGTGCCCAATTCAGTATCCAGTCATTATCGTAATACGGACTTACAGACTTGCTTTGGTTTGACGCCGAGAGAGTGTGAAGTTGTGGCGTTAATTTTGGAAGGTAAAGGCTCCCCTCAAATCGCTGAATCGCTGTTTATCAGCTTAGGCACTGTCAAAAATCACCGCAAAAATATCTATCAAAAATTAGACATCAACTCGCAGGTTGAATTATTTAATTTGTTAATGACCCCAATAAAACAGTAAATTCCGTGGCTTAAAATGATTTTCGTTACCTGTTTAGTATTTAGACTGAATAATGAAAATATGTATTATTTTTCAATGAATTAAAAATAATTATTCACTTTAAAAACACGTGAAATTCTATTTTTATCATAAAGTATTATATTTTTTATTAATATAATAATAAATATATATCCTTTTGAATTTAAATAGAAAAGTTTTTAATTGATTTAATCTTGTTTATAAGTAAATATTGTATCTACGTCACAAATGTTGGTTTTATGTTTCAAATGTCCCTAAAGGGCTATGTAAATGTTAATGTCAGGTTAAGATAATCAAGGTTATTCCCAGATACTAGATAGGGTATCAATTATGAATAACCAAGTAGAATCATTAACTTATTACTCAGCAACCAAAAAATATGACCTACGTTTTCCGACATTGAAAGAAGACATTGATGTTGATGTGGTGATCATCGGTGGTGGGTTCTCTGGTATTAACACGGCATTAGAGCTGTGTGAAAAAGGCATAACTAACATTGCTATTTTGGAAGGACGCCATCTTGGTTATGGCGGTACAGGGCGCAATGGTGGGCAAGTCATGGCAGGAATTGGTCATGACCTTGATGCAATTAAAAAACATGTTGGCTCTGAAGGCTTAGAAACGATTTTTAAGCTAAGCAACATGGGGGCAGGGATCATGCGCGACCGTATTGCTAAATACAATATCGATGCGGATTTTTGTCATGGCTATGCCTATTTAGGTAGCAATAAGCGCCAAGAGAAAACGCTGCGCAGCTGGCTGGCTGATTTTAAAGCTGTCGCACCCGATGAAGAAATTGAATTTTATACAGGATCTGATTTAAAGCAGATCATCGGTTCTGATGCTTACACATGTGGAATCAAACACATGGGAGGCGGTCATGTTCATTCACTTAACCTGTTATTGGGTGAAGCGAAAGCGGTGAGCGAATATGGTGCAAAAATTTTTGAAAACAGCCAAGTTTTGAATGTTGAGTACGGCGATACGGTAACGGTTCGTACCGCGATGGGCTCCGTGAAAGCGAAAAAAATGCTGTGGGCATGTGATGGTTTTTTGAATGGTCTCGAGCCGACACTATACCCAAAAACCATTAATACCTATGCGTATCAGTTAATGACTGAAGAATTATCTGATGAGCTGATTGAACGTATTAGCCCAATTCGTGGGGCATACAGTGATATTCGCCCGGTTATCGATTACTACCGTGTGACTAACGAGAATCGCCTGTTATTTGGTAGCTCAACGTACTTTTTAGAATACATTCCATCCGACTTGAAAGCGTGGAACCGTAAGCTGATGTTGAACGTTTTCCCATACTTGAAAGATGTGAAAATTGAACTGGCATGGGGTGGACCAATGGCATGTAGTGCTAATCTCTTTCCACAGATTGGGACTATTCCAGGGCATAAAAACGTGTTCTATGTACAAGGTTATTCAGGCTTTGGTGTTACGCCGAGCCAGATCGTGTGTAAGGTTCTGGCTGAAGGCATGGTAGAAGGCTCAAGCCGTTATGACCTGATGAGCTCTATTCCTCATGCTGACATTATGGGCAAGGACAGTATGCGTAACGCCATCGTTTCTCTTGCTAAATGTTGGCATCAGGTATCTGGATACTGGCAAGGTCGCCGCTAGGTTTCTTAAATTTAATTTCCATTTTTGATTTCATTATATAAGAGAAGGTAAGAGAGATGATCAGCCCATTACTGTTAAATAAAGCACTTCCTGAATTACTGAACATTGGTAGCGTGAGCAATTTAGGTTCTGTGGTTGTTGAAGGCGATCCACAAGCTAGCGTGTCAATGATCCACGGTGAGCCAACTGATAATCTGACTTGTGGAATTTTTGCTTGCACAACTGGGAAATTTAAAATGGTTTACCCATTTGATGAGATGGCAACTGTCCATGAAGGTTCTGTGAAATTAACAGATGTGAAAACGGGTGTAACAGTGGAATACCATAAAGGGGATTCTTGGTTTGCTGCAAAAGGAACCGAAGTACTTTGGGAAATCAGTGCACCACGTTTTGTAAAACACTATTTAGCCTGCGTAAATGCATAATTGAATCAATTCACGAGGTGGAGAAAACGATGAGTGAGTTAACCCTATTACCAGAAGTTAGAGAATTCTTGAAACGTCAGCATGGTCATTTTATCAATGGATTGCCTGTTTCTGGCAAGGGAGAGGCTTATTTCGATGTCGTGAATCCAGCTACCGAGCAAGTGATTGCCAAAGTTAAAGAAGGGACGCGCGAAGAAGTTGATATTGCCATGAATGCGGCCTATGCCGCATTCAAAGGCTCATGGGCAAATACTACACCGATGGAACGAGGCAATTGTTTGAATCGTTTAGCGGATTTGCTCGAAAAACACTTAGAAGAATTAGCACAATTAGAAACCTTAAGTTCCGGCAAAACGATTCAGTTATCGCGTTTTCTGGAAGTGGGTTCAGCGGCACAGTTCTTACGTTACTTTGCGGGATGGGCGACGAAGATCAGTGGTGAAACTCTGAATGTCTCATTACCGTCTTTTAATGGTGAAAAATATTCGGCATTTACCCAGCGTGAGCCTGTCGGGGTCGTTGCGGGGATTATCCCATGGAACTTTTCCATTATGATTTCCATTTGGAAATTAGCGGCGGCATTGACATGTGGCTGCACGATTGTGCTGAAGCCAAGTGAATTTACGCCTTTGACGATGTTACGAGTAGCGGAGTTAGCGAAAGAGGCTGGGATCCCTGATGGGGTTATTAATATAGTGAACGGCGGTGGGCGCGAAGTAGGGCCCGCTTTAATTAGCCATGAGTTGTGCTCAAAAGTGACTTTCACCGGTTCAGTACCAACAGGATTAGCGGTTGGACGCTCAGCGATGGAAGGTAAGTTAACACGAGTGACATTAGAGCTCGGCGGTAAAAATGGCGCCGCATTCTTAGCAGATTTATCCGTTGATAAAATTGTTAGTGGCATTATCGAAGCGGGTTATTTAAATCAAGGGCAAATCTGTGCAGCGGCAGAACGTTTTTATGTTCCATCGACATTGATGGATGCTGTACTGGAAGAGCTAAAAGCCCGTTTATCAGCTATGAAGATTGGTTCTCCATTAGATGAAGACACCCAAATGGGACCGTTAGCCAATAAAGCTCACTACAATAAAATTTTAAGCCTGTTTGAAAAGGCGCGCCAAGATGGCAGTGAAATTATCTATGGTGGGCAGCCAATTGCAGGTGCAGGGTACTTTGTCCCTCCAACAATTATTCGTGCAAAGAGTCCTGATGATGTCTTAATGAAGGAAGAGACATTCGGTCCTATCGGTACTTTCTTAGCTTATGATGATGAAGAAGAGCTGATTAAAATGATGAATAGCACGCCGTTTGGCTTAGCAGCAAGTGTGTGGACGAATGACCTCAGTAAAGCAATGCGTATGGTTTCGCAAATTGAAGCGGGGACTGTTTGGGTGAATATGCATACTTTCCTCGATCCTGCTGTACCTTTTGGTGGGATTAAATCTTCAGGTATCGGTCGTGAATTTGGAAGTGCCTTTATTGAGCATTACACAGAATTAAAGTCCGTCATGGTGCGTTATTAGAGCGTTAGTGGTTTTTTCTGTAAAGCAACAGTTTTCCCGGTCTCTGTACCGGGATTTTTTATAGAATTTTATCTTGGCGGATGATAAACCCGGATGAGACTAACTCAGTCCGGTTATTCACATTGGCTTTGGTAAAAATGTTGCGAAGGTGGGTTTTCACGGTGGAAAGGGAAACACCCAATAGTAGCGCAATTCTTTTATTACTTGCTCCTTCACGTACTAAGTGAATAATTTCTTGCTCTTTTGGGGTGTAGGAGACCAGAGAGTCCGGTTTCACATCAAACGTCATTAATTCTGCGATGGGCAATATAGCATTGAGCCTGACCACTTCCTGTGGCGTAAATGGGGTATCCCTCAATACAGAAATACCCGCCACAATTTTATTTTTTCGACGAATAAAGATTTCTGCCATGTCTGCAATGTGGTTCGGCTGCATAAAATCATGGAAGAAAGTTTTATCTTGCTGACGCATCTCTACGGGCATTTTGACTAAGCGCAGATCTTCACCGCGAAAATGGTCGGGGTGCAAGGGGTCATGTTGGGAAAATGCAGAGAGGTACTGTTCATGCATACGCGTAGAAATGCCGTATAACACATGACTTTCTGGTTGCCACTGTTCATTGACTAAATAATATACTGCCGCAGAAATTGGGATGATATGGGCAATAGTATTGAGACAGCAGTCGATTAAGCTCTGTTGACTCTCACTAAATAACGGTTGTTCCATCATCGCTCCTCATTCAAATTCTCTACTGACTATCATGCAATTTAATTGGGTTAACATAAAACAAACATGTTAATAACGTGAGCTTGATTACACTATTCAAAACTTGTTTTTAACTGTTCAAAGGGGATTTTCTGCCCTTGGGTATCTTTTGCGACTTATTTATTAATATATTAATGAGGTGCTTTTTGTCTAATCATTGATATTTAAATGATTATTATATTATTTATATTGTAAAACGGTACTTTTCGTTTCAGTTGATTGTTGTTCCCCTCTCTCTGGGTATCGTTCTAAAGGACGATGGCGACATGTTTATGCTTATTTCTATAGTGAGTAAGCAGTCACTTTATTTTTACAAAAAATTCACAATCTTGGCTGTGAGCAGAGAGAGGGAAGCAAAAATGAATTTATCCTCAAAATTAACATCACATATTGAGAAAGGTAAGGTTGGCTTTCCAACTACGCTCGCCAGTTCGGTCGGCGTGATTATGGCAAGCCCAGTGATCCTCACGGTAACCAGTGGATTTGGAATCGGGGGCGATACCTTTGCCTTAGCGGTTTTATTGAGCTTTATCATGATGCAGGCTCAATTAACCACATTCTCTGAAGCCGCGGCAATTTTACCCACTTCGGGTTCAGTCTACGATTATATCTCTTGTGGCATGGGGCGCTTTTGGGCGATTACCGGTGCGCTGTCAGCTTATCTGATTGTCCACGTTTTTGCGGGGACCGCGGAAACGATTCTGTCTGGCATCATGGCATTGGTGAACTTTGAAAGCCTCAACACCGTGTTAGAAACCAATAACTCGTCTTGGATGGTAGGAGTAGGGCTAGTCGTTGCATTCGGTTTACTGAATGCATTTGGTATCGAAGCTTTTGGTAAGGTTGAAGTGGTACTGACTTTCGCGATGTGGAGTACATTGGTGATTTTCAGTATTTGCGGCTTGATGATGCCATTCCATGTATCCGCGGAGGGCTGGTTTGGTCAAGGTCTGAATATTTCTGACCCTACCGTTGTGCTCAGTTTCATTGGTATGGCGATGTTTATGTTTGTTGGTTGCGAGCTAGTGACACCAATGGCGCCAGAAATTAAAAATTCTGCCAAGGTTATTCCTCGTGCAATGACGATTGGTTTATGCGGTGTTGCATTTTGTATGTTCCTCTTTGGCGCGGCACTGACGAATCAAGTCGAAAACGTGATTGTCGATCCACAAAATGGTGTGAGTCTATTAGAAACGCCGATGGCCATTCCTGCGTTTGCTGGGCAAATCATGGGTGACTTCGGTAAATATTGGATTGGTATTGCGTTATTGCTGGCGGGTGGTGCGACTATCAATACATTAATGGCGGCCGTTCCTCGTATTCTGTATGGCATGGCGTTAGATGGTGCATTACCAAAGGCATTCGCTTATTTACACCCTCGCTTTAAAACGCCAGTGTTCGGTATTTTAGTGGCGGTGATGATCCCTTGCTTACACGCATTTGCTATTCAAGGGGATTTAGACAGAATTATCCCGTTGGTGCTGGCGGCTGTGTGTTCGTGGGGAACGGCGTACTTATTAGTGACGATTTCTGTGGTGCTATTGCGTATTCGTCGCCCTGATTTACACCGTGCTTATCGCTCGCCATTCTTTCCAATCCCTCAAATTATTTCGAGTGTGGGGATAATCCTAGCGATTGTTTACATCACGCCTCCGGGTATGAATAAAGCAGATGTGTATATTCCATTTGCCATTATGTTGGGATTAACAGCGAGTTATGCATTAGGTTGGACCGTGTTAGTGCAGAAAGTAAATCCATTTAAACCCGTTCCGGTTGAACAGGTATTGTCTAACTCATTTGAAGATGACAATTCAGAGGAGGTGGAAATTGAGCCTTTACGTAACCTTGCCTAAATTATCGTGGTGGAAAAAGTTAACCCAAAAACGCCTCCCGACAGGGTATCAAGCGGGGTTAACGTTAAATAGGATAGAGAAAGATATCGCCCCTTATGTTTGTGAATGGGGGGCACCTGGAGTGCTCCTCATCCAATTGCCTCAAGGCATTAAAGTGGAAGTGACTGAGCGTGTAAAAACCTTGTTTATGGCGTTTATTGTGCATAGCCGTTTTGCAGTTTCAGGTAAATGTGATAGTGCGCTGGTGGCACAGATTGATGTGAAAACCGCAGGGTCTGCACGAAAAAAACAGGTGCGTTTTACCAGCCAGCAAGCCGATGGGCAGCCCTTTATTGAAAGTTTGGAGCAGTACCCAGTGATCCGCCAAACTTTCGAAGAGCTAGACTTCACTCATTGTCATATTGCTGTCAAAAATGGGGTTTGGCGGTGTGAAATTGAGCCTTATACTGCGTCTGAAATGGTCAGTCGGATCCCCGCAGCTCGGCGTTATTTACGTTTGACTAACCAGCAGCGCCATCGCTTATTAAGCGCATTACAGCTGATTTCCCAACTCATCACTCAACACGTTTCACATCGATAACGCCCAAATTGGGCGTTTCGCATTTATGACAAACATCTTGATATCGACATAAAACCGTCATTCAACTGTCATCTAGCTGCTCTAGCATGCTGGTCAACTATTCGAAGCATACTTATTTACTCTTCTTATTGATTGGCAAGGATAAAACTTATGACAGGTCATTTTATGAAATCTATGTTAGCCGTCGCCGTAAGTACGTTAATTTTAGGGACTGCAATTCCTGCCCATGCAGCAGATAAAAATGAGGCAGTTTCAGAAAGCCGCGCTGCAAAAGGGGATATCACGAAATTTGGTGGAGCTCGTCGTTTATCAACTGAACAGACGGATATCATGAAAGCTGCACTGCATAATGGTCAAGCAAAGAACGTCATTTTATTTATCGGCGATGGTATGGGTGATTCTGAAATTACCGTTGCGCGTAACTATGCGGAAGGGGCGGGTGGTTTTTTTAAAGGTATTGATGCGTTGCCAATTACAGGGCAATACACCCACTATGCATTAGATAAGAAAACACAAAAGCCAGACTATGTCACTGATTCTGCTGCCTCTGCAACGGCATGGTCTTCCGGTGTGAAAACCTATAACGGTGCTTTAGGGATTGATGTGTTTGGTAATGACCATGACACATTAATTGAAATCGCTAAACGTAATGGCAAAGCAACAGGGAACGTGACAACGTCTGAAATTCAAGATGCGACGCCAGCGGCTCAGTTTGCCCACGTAACGGGGCGTAAATGTTACGGCCCAGAAGAAACCAGCGAAAAATGTGCAACGAATGCATTAGAAAATGGCGGTCGTGGTTCTATCTCTGAACAGTTAATGATTACCCGCGCCGATGTCACATTAGGTGGTGGTGCGAAAAGCTTTAAGCAGGAAGCTAAAGCGGGTGATTACAAAGGGAAAACCTTGGAGCAACAAGCGGCAGAGCGAGGATTCACTATCGTCCGTGATGCTAAATCACTCGATGCAATCAAAGAAGCGAACCAAGATAAACCTGTATTAGGTCTGTTCCATGATGGCAATATGACGGTTGCGTGGGAAGGTCCAAAAGCGACATATCACGGTAACTTAAATAATGCCGCACTGGAGTGTAAACCAAACGCTAAGTTAGATCCGAATGCGCCGACATTGGCTCAAATGACAGAAAAAGCAATTAATTTACTGGAAACAAACCCGAATGGTTTCTTCCTGCAAGTTGAAAGTGCTTCTATTGATAAGCAGGATCATAAAGCAAATCCATGTGGTCAAATTGGCGAAACAGTTGCTTTAGACCAAGCTGTTCAAGTGGGTTTAGATTTTGCTAAGAAACATGGCGATACGCTTATTATCGTGACGGCTGACCACGCACATTCAAGCCAGATTATTCCTGATGGCACGAAATCATCCGGTTTAACTCAAGCGCTGATCACAAAAGACGGTACCGTGATGACCGTGAACTACGGTAACTCTGAAGAAGACGATTCACAGGAGCATACAGGTGCTCAACTACGTGTTGCAGCTTATGGTCCACATGCTGCGAACGTGATGGGTCTGACTGACCAAACCGATTTGTTCTTTACCATGCGTGATGCAATGGGATTGAAGCAATAAACCAACCCTTGTAGTTAAAAATTCTCTGCGGCAGGATGCTACAGAGAATTTTTTTGTTTATAAAGCCCCATAAACCTCGACTCAATTTCTCCTTCATATCTGCATTTCTTTTTTATTACACAGCTTGTATGCTCTCTATCTATTCGATTTATCTCGAATTTATATAAGAACTAAGAGAACAATAATAATGAGAAAAGTACGTGAACTCACGCGGGATGAAATCTCAAGTCTGTGGTCGATTGATCGAACTGAATTGATTGAACATCTTTATCTTCACCAGCGGGGTAAATTAGTGTTATCTGCCCAGCGATTTGATATGAAAGGTTGGCCTGAAGGTGAAACGGATGCTTATACACCGCATTTACTTGCTAGCTATGATAACGGGGCTGTTTTCTTTGGGGTGTTTGATGAGGATAGCCTGATCGCCGCAGCCAGTTTAGATAACGTATGGCGCGGGGAAACGCTAGATTTGCTACAACTCTCTTTCCTCCATGTTAGCCATCGCTATCGTGGTGAAGGACTGGGTGGAAAGCTTTTTAAACTTTGCCAACAACGAGCATTAGAAAAAGGCGCTGCTGGACTATATGTTTCGGCGACTCCGTCAGAAAATACAGTGCATTTTTATCAATATATGGGCTGTGAACTGCTCGAAAAGCCAGATCCTGAACTGTTTGCGCTAGAGCCTGAAGATATTCACTTTGTTTGTATTTTTGAGTGATGTTTTTACCGTAGGGGAAATATTTTCCTCACAAAAATTTGATTGATTTTTATAGAAACGTAGATATGATTGATAATCATTATCATCTTTAACGAAATTATAGACTAACTATGAGTTAGCTAAAGACTCGTTAGCTATAAATGGGAGGCGTTATGGGAACTAGCGTATCAAAAGCAACAGGGTTGCGGCGTATTGGCGCTGGTTTGTGGGGCGTCTTCGCGGTGGTGTTACTGAGTATTATGTATTTGCTGAGCAATATGGGGTTTGAACCACTGAAAGTGGCAATGATCACCTTGATGATTGCGACGGCAGGCATGCTGTTTAATCGGGGTTCACGGCGTTTACTCATTATTCCAGCAGTAATGTCTTTAGGCTGTTTCTTGCTGATTTTTCTTATGCGAAGCTAAAATTATCTAAGCGATATCTAGGTTAGGAATATTGCGTGAATGTCCATCGAGGATTGAATATCTGAAGGTTGAATTCTTGAAGATTAAGGTTACGAATCATTAACAGTGGTGCGAAAGGGGGGACTTGAACCCCCACGTCCATAGGACACTAACACCTGAAGCTAGCGCGTCTACCAATTCCGCCACCCTCGCAAATACTGTCAAAATTCTTTCTATTGATACTTGCCTATATCATGCTCGACACATAGATAACTATCTGATACGGATAGCGAAGAGCAGTCAACGCATAAATAATTGAAATTATAAAGAGTAAGTGGTGCGAAAGGGGGGACTTGAACCCCCACGTCCATAGGACACTAACACCTGAAGCTAGCGCGTCTACCAATTCCGCCACCCTCGCAATACTAACTCTTTTGCATAATTGCTCATGCATCAATAGTACGGTGCGGATTTTAGGCTAATTTCGACAGACGTCAATAAATTTTTATCAGCGGTATATTGTTTGATGAAAAAACGGTCAACTTGATATGTTGACCGTTAGAAAAGAAAATTCACACGGATAACGTGCTGGTCGCTTTAGCGCTTAATGGCTTCGTAAACTTTAAATTTCCCTGTTTTAGCCAGTACAACATGACCACCGAATGCTTTATCGAGTAGATCAGGGTAAGGTAAAAATGCATTGGCGACGATGCGTAAACGACCACCTTTTTTCAGGTACTTAGGTGCTTGGAAAATCAATGTCTCTACCGCGTTATAGCTGGTGTTGATCCCATCATGGAACGGTGGATTAGAAATGATCCAATCAAATTTATCATCAAGGTCGGAATAGACATCACTTGGGATTATTTTTCCGGTAAGGTTGTTAGCCGCTAGAGTTGCCGTTGCAGAATCAATGGCTGATGCACTGACATCACTTAAGGTTAAGGTGACCGCTGGGTTTTGAGTACCAACCACCGCAGCAAGTACGCCGTTACCACAAGCCAGATCAAGCACATTACCGCTCATTGGCTCGGTCAATGTGGAAAGCAGCAAATCACTGCCGATATCTAACTCGTTATGGCTGAATACACCTGGAAGCGCATGAATTTTCACGTTATCAACTTGGTAATTGCGCCACCAACGCTTGATATCAAATTCAGTTGGCTGTTCTAATTCGCCATAATAGAGACCACAGCGACGTGCGGAGTCAATTTTTTGCAGTGTCGCAATCCCTTCCATAATCGCTTCGGCACTTTTGACACCGCTACGATTTTCACCGACGATAAAAATTTGGCTACCTACAGCTAAATGTGTGCATAAATCATCGAGTTGGAAGGCGGCTTCTTGTTTGTTCTTGGACCAAAAGTAAATTAAGGTGTCGCAAGGTTTAACGAATTCCGCGGTTGCTGTTGAAGCAAACAGAACATTTTCACCCAATGCCGGCTGTAAGTTTTTCCAGCGATGGTACTGGTTAGTGAGAACGCGCACGCTGGCGGCTTCTAAAATTGTGCCCAGTTCATCCTGAATATCGCCTGCCAAAAGAACATGACGATCGATAAAGTGCTCTAAATGGCGTTGAATAACTTCGCTGGCGGGTGTCAGTAATGACATATTCTGTCTATCTCCTAAAATGAATATAACCACGCGGACTACCTTACCAGAAAAAAGATAAATAGCATTGCTCTGTTGGCGCTATTAATCCCCTTTGATAAGATGTGGTTGTTAACTAACGACTGGATAAAGCAATGACACGACGTGACAGACTTTTAGAACAAATGGGGATCACTCAATGGATGGTGAGAAATCCGACTGTGTTACGTGGTGAACGTGGTGTTCGCATTCCTGAGTCGACTAAGCTTATTATTATTACTGATGAGAACCTTGATTTAAACAGTCAGCTGTTAAAAGATATTTTTCTCGCAATGAAGATCAACGATGTTGATATTGTCTGTATTAATTCTCAGCAGCTAAAACTCATTCCAACACCAATAACTATACCTTGTTGGGTGATAGGGGATGGTATTCATCCCGAAGGTTCAAAAGTTACATTTATTTCTCCTGTTTTGTCTGAGCTGATAGCAAGCAGTAATGCTAAACAGGCACTATGGAAACAAATTTATCAATATGATGAAAATTTCAACACTCAAACAATCTGATCTCGCTACCGCCTTCTTAATTGAAAAGTTAAGTCATGATTTTCCATGGACTGAGCGAGTTTTTTATGGGAATCAAGGTGAAAAGTACCATAATCTAAAAATATCAGTTAATAATCAAATTGTTGGGTATGCAATAACACAATATGTATTAGATGAAGCTACGCTGTTCAATATTGCCATCCATCCTGATTTTCAAGGCCATGGCTACGGCCGTTTGTTATTAGAAAGATTAATTAACGACCTTGTTAGTCGAGGGATTTCGACGCTGTGGTTGGAAGTGAGAGAATCGAACGCGTCTGCGATTCATCTGTATGACAAACTGGGCTTTCAGCAAGCGACAGTGCGTAAAGATTATTATCCGACGAAAAATGGGCGGGAAGATGCGTTAGTACTAGCATTAACCTTGTTCAGTGAGGATATGTTTAGTCAAAAAGCGTAATACATTTTTCTAAAGAAAAACCATGGTAAGACTTGCGTGTTATCGTGGTTTTTTGTATTTAATCGCTTCCAACATAATGATATTCATCGTAAAAAATATTCGGTAAATGGGTAGTGAGGTACTTTTCAAGATTTTCAATGAAAACCCTAAGACTAGCACTATTACGTAAACTACGTGAATAGACAGCAAAAACATCAGCGCCTTGATGCCATTGTGGTAGAACGCGCACTAATTTTCCTGACTGAAGTTCAGGGAGAACACTCCAAAGTGAACGTAATAAAATCCCTTCACCACTGAGGCACCATTGTTTGGCGACTTCTCCGTTATTGACCATTAATTTACTATTCGGTGTGATGGTCATGCTTTCTTGTTGGTGCTCTAATTTCCAGATTGCGGGAGCTTGATTGCGCTCTTTGATGGCAATACACAAGTGTTTTTGTTCAAGTTCTTGAGGCAAAGATGGTTGCCCATATTTTTGGATATAGGCGGGAGAGGCGCAAAGTACTCGGTTATTGCGGGCTAACCGACGTGCAATGAATTGATCTGAAATGGTACCGCCAATGCAGATATCAAGATCGATATTCTCACTGATGATATCGATTGATCGATCCGTTAGCGTCAGATCAATACCTAAAATCGGGTAATCGGCACGTAATGCCAGAATAAAGGGATTCAGGTAGGTGCTACCAAAGCCTGTACTGCAACTGATGCGCAGTTCTCCGCGGATCTCATCGCGACAAGCTTGTAATTCTCCCTGCATTCGCTCTAATTCTTCCAGTAACAACTCACTGCTACGCAGAACAATTTTCCCTTCTGGCGTCAATTGAATGGCGCGAGCATTACGGAAAAACAGCGTTTGCCCTAAGTTTTCTTCCAGTAATTTAATGCGTTTCGATATATAGGCTGGAGATACCAATAGTAGCTCAGCCGCTTGGGAGAAGCTCATCAATCGGGCGACGGTGACAAATACACGGATATCTTCAAGCAACGGTAGCTTGTTCATAGTTTGTAAACCTAGGGATTACAGTTCATGCCTATACTTTATCACAGCAAGCCATAAACTGGAGAACATGGGTAGATAATAATAAGGGCGTTGAAAATGGCACAATTTAATATAGCAGTCATTCCGGGTGATGGAATTGGAACGGAAGTGATCCCTGAAGGATTACGTGTTTTAGAGGCAGCAGCACAAAAGCACGGTGTAAAGCTTAACTTTGCACACTTTGATTGGTCGTGTGAAACCTATCACCGTACTGGTCGTATGATGCCGGAAGATGGTCTAGAACAACTGAAAAAATTTGATGCCATTTTCTTAGGTGCCGTTGGGTTCCCAGGGGTTCCTGACCATATTTCCTTATGGGGTTTGTTGCTGCCAATTCGCCGTGCGTTTAATCAATATGTGAATTTGCGTCCGGTACGTTTATTTGAAGGGATTAAATGCCCGCTGGCGGATAAAAAACCGGGTGATATTGATTTTTATGTCGTGCGCGAAAACGTAGAGGGCGAATATTCTGCCATTGGTGGAATTCAGTATGAAGGGACGGAAGATGAAATGGTGTCCCAGCAAAGTATTTTTACCCGCAAAGGGACTGACCGAATTTTAAAATATGCTTTCGAACTTGCCCGTTCTCGCGATAAAAAACATTTAAGTTCAGCCACGAAATCCAATGGATTATTTCACTCAATGCCGTATTGGGATAGCCGTGTGGCTGAAATGGCGAAGCAGTACCCTGATGTAAAAGTTGACCAATTCCACATTGATATTTTTGCGGCTAACTTAGTGAGAATGCCGGAATTTTATGATGTGATTGTGGGATCAAACTTATTTGGAGATATTTTGTCAGATCTTGGGCCCGCCTGTACGGGGACGATTGCGATTGCACCGTCCGCGAATATCAATCCTGAAAAACACTTCCCATCGATGTTTGAACCTGTGCACGGTTCCGCACCGGATATTGCTGGGAAAAATATTGCTAACCCAATTGGCACTATCTGGGCGGCAGCGATGATGATGCAGCATCTTGGTTGCCAAGAAATGCACGATACGATTATGTCAGCGGTTGAAACGGCTATTCGTGAGCGCCGTCATTTGACTCGTGATATGGGCGGAAATGCCAGCACACAAGAATTAGGGCTGGAAATTGCTCAGTTAGTGACAGTGTCGGTGTAAGTTTATTGGGCTCCATCCTGTGGGTGGAGCGCCTAACATTTCAGGCTCTGATTGTTTATAACCCCAAGATCTGCGAAAATAACCGCCAATTACGATTAACAATACGGATTTGCTGCGCTAGAGCCACCTCGAGCCTCTTCCTGATGCCCATACAAATCTGGATATAGACGAAAAGAACGGTTAAATGACAGATCAGAATTTTCTCCATGAAGTTAGCACCCGTAGAACGTTTGCTATCATTTCTCACCCCGATGCCGGTAAAACCACGATCACTGAAAAAGTATTACTTTTTGGACACGCAATTCAACGTGCGGGAACGGTAAAAGGTCGCGGTTCTAACCAGCATGCCAAATCAGACTGGATGGAAATGGAAAAGCAGCGTGGTATCTCAATCACCACCTCTGTGATGCAATTTCCCTATAATGATTGCTTAGTGAACCTGTTAGACACCCCAGGACACGAAGACTTCTCGGAAGATACTTATCGTACATTAACTGCCGTTGACTGCTGCTTAATGGTTATCGACTCCGGTAAAGGGGTTGAGGATCGTACTCGTAAGCTGATGGAAGTTACCCGCCTGCGCGATACGCCAATTCTGACCTTTATGAACAAATTGGACCGTGATATTCGCGACCCAATGGAGCTGTTAGATGAAGTGGAAAATGAGCTGAAAATTGCTTGTTGCCCAATCACATGGCCAATTGGCTGCGGTAAGTTATTCAAAGGTGTTTACCACTTACTGCGTGACGAAACCATTTTGTATCAAACAGGTCAAGGTCATACAATTCAAGAAGTCCGCATCGTTAAAGGGTTAAATAACCCTGAGTTAGATGCGGAAGTGGGCGATGAGTTAGCGTCTCAATTACGTGAAGAGCTGGAGCTAGTTCAAGGGGCTTCCCATGAATTTGACCACGATGCCTTTATCGCGGGTGAGTTAACCCCCGTCTTCTTTGGGACTGCATTAGGTAACTTTGGCGTCGACCATATGCTTGATGGCCTTGTTGAGTGGGCACCGGCACCGCAAGCACGTAAAACGGATGTGCGTGAAGTGGAAGCCACTGAAGAGAAATTTACAGGTTTCGTTTTCAAAATTCAGGCGAATATGGATCCAAAACACCGTGACCGTGTTGCCTTTATGCGTATCGTCTCGGGAACCTATGAAAAAGGCATGAAACTGCGTCAAGTTCGTACTAAGAAAGACGTAGTGATTTCAGATGCTCTAACCTTTATGGCGGGCGATCGTTCTCAAGTCGAGAATGCGTATGCAGGGGATATTATTGGCTTGCATAACCATGGAACTATCCAGATTGGTGATACTTTCACGCAAGGCGAAGAGCTGAAATTTACAGGGATCCCGAACTTTGCACCTGAATTATTCCGTCGTATTCGTCTGCGTGATCCTCTGAAGCAGAAGCAGTTACTGAAAGGCTTGGTTCAGTTATCAGAAGAGGGTGCCGTGCAGGTATTCCGCCCATTAACGAATAATGACCTGATTGTGGGTGCGGTCGGGGTACTGCAATTTGACGTCGTCGTTTCTCGCTTAAAAAGTGAATATAACGTTGAAGCGATTTATGAAGCCGTTAACGTGTCTACCGCACGTTGGGTTGAGTGCGATGATGTGAAAAAATTCGAAGAATTTAAGCGCAAAAATGAGCAAAATTTAGCGTTAGATGGTGGTGACAATTTATCTTATATTGCACCAACAATGGTTAACTTGAACTTAACCAGCGAACGTTATCCTGAAGTGAAATTCCGTAAGACACGCGAACATTAATCATTCTTTATTCTTCACGTGATAATTTTGAAATGGCCAACTTAGTTGGTCATTTTTGTTATATATCTGATTAATTATCAATTTATTCAATTAAGTAGCTACTGGAACGAGTATTTTTTCGTGAAGGGCATGCTGCTATGATGACTGTGGGTGCTTGGATCATTTGGGTTCAAGCAGACAACAGGTTGTGAGGACTAAAAAGACGAAAGCCCCGAGTTCTATTTAACAGTAACTCGAGGCAGTCTCCAACCAGCAACTGGATTCTGTCTCCTTTTTGTACAGGAGTCAAGAGGAATGACCAAGTTCGCTCTGATAGGGCTAATGACCGTGTGTATCACGGTATTGTGTCTTTCACTACAACTGCGGGATCGGTTATGTACGGTCAATGTAGTGAGTGGAAATACAAAGGTTCAAGCTACTCTGTTATGTATTGAGTAGTCTGGTGGGGGAGTTATCCCCCACATTTCTCTTCTGTTGTTCGTTGGTGGTACAGGCACCCTATTTTTCTATTCTTACTACAGCCTACAGCTAGAGAATGATTTGTCGCTTTCTGATTTGAATAATCGAATTAAGAATATTTTTCTGGGAATAAAATTTTTCCTTTAGTAATCCTCTGATAGATGAGTTATTTGACTTTATTTTTACCTATTTTTTACTTAGGCTATGACATTGTTAGTTTATTAATCATACCAAGAGGAAGGTTCCAATGAAAAAGATCGCCGTTTTACGTTCTTTAGGTGTCATTGGGTTGAGCTGGGCACTTTTTGCTTGTAGCTCATCATCGGATAGCGCCTTGAAAAAACAAGCTTCGGAAACTTGGGACAGCGCAGCTAAAACTGTTGAAATGGCAGGAAAAGATACAGGAAATGCCATTTCTAGTGGCGTGAAAAGCACCGACACTTATATGGATGATTCATCTATTACTGCGGATATTAAAAGTAAGCTCTTAAGTACGAGTGGAATCCCAAGCAATAGCGTCTCAGTGAAAACGATTCAAGGTGTGGTTTACCTCTCAGGTTTCCTTAAATCTAGCGAACAAATAAATCAAGTTGTACAAATCGCCTCGACAGCAAAAGGTGTAAAATCAGTACAAAATGGTTTAGTTCTGGCAGATAAGTAATTTCTTTTAAATGGGCTTTCAATTGAAAGCTCATTTTGCTATTTGCTCTCCCAGAGAAAAGCGGTTTAATGAAAACCAATGTCATTTGATTGATAGTGGGATTGATGAACGAGTCGTCAATGTCAATATAGATAAAGGGTTACTATGGGAAAGCATGTTCCAGTCACTTTAGGCACGATTGAGCCACTCGCATTTTCTGACGAAATTAACGGAGGAAAAACCGCACTTATTTGTGAAGGAGGCGGTCAGCGTGGTATTTTCACTGCGGGTGTATTGGATGAGTTTTTGATAGAAAACTTTAACCCTTTTGATTTGATGATTGGAACCTCTGCAGGCGCTCAAAATCTATCGGCTTATATCTGTGGGCAAGCAGGTTATGCTCGCCGAGTCATTACGCGCTATACCACCAACCTTGATTTTTTTAACCCACTGCGATTCATTCGTGGCGGGAATTTAATCGACCTTGATTGGTTGATTGAAACGACGGCGAAAGAGTTCCCTCTTAATATGGATGCAGGGCTTGAATTGTTAAAGTCTGGGCGTGAATTCTATATGGGAGCAAGCCGTAGTGATGATTTTTCTGCTGAATTTTTACAACCGGATGCGGATTCGTGGTTAGACATCATTCGCGCTTCCAGTGCAATTCCTGGGTTTTATCGGACAGGCGTTGAATTTAGTGGTGTGCGATATCATGATGGTGGAATCAGCGCAGCTATCCCTGTTGAAGAAGCTTATCGGCGTGGTGCTGACACCATTGTTGTAGTTCGTACAGTGCCTTCTCAGATGTATTTTACACCTGAGTGGGTTAAGCGTATGACGCGTTGGTTAGAAGGGGATAATTCGGCGTTACAGCGAATGGCTGCGATGTTAAAAGTTCACTTAAAAAGCTACCGTAAAACCCAAGAATTTATTGAAAACCCACCTGATGGCGTACAAATTTTTGAAATTTACCCGCCCACACCGCTGAAAAGTAGTGCGTTGGGTAGTAAAATTAGTGCCTTAAATCAAGACTATCATGTAGGTCGTCGTTGTGGACGCTATTTTATTGCTGCATTGGCTCAACAATTTGCCAGTAATGATACGAGTTTTAATCGATTTTCTAAGCGTAGACATTCGTTAGAATTGGCCCATATAGAAGATCAGGAAGAATCCTTACTAGTCGAAAAGGTGGCTGATGTTGTTGGCGCTAACGTTTTGCAAGGTAGCCAAGTGCATGATGGATAATCCTCGTTTTATCGATACCCACTGTCATTTTGATTTTCCTCCATTTAGCGATGCATTGTCAGACAGCTTAGAGAAAGCCGCAGAAGGAGGGATAACAGATATCATTATCCCAACGGTGAGTGCAGATAATTTTCAGCGAGTTTGGAGTCTCTCTCTTGATTATCCCCAGTTGTATGCCGCAATGGGGTTTCATCCCTTGTATTTAAGTCAGTTTCAAGAAGTGCATTTTGAAATGCTGGTAGATTTTTTGGCGCGTAAAAGTAAAAAATGTATCGCTATTGGGGAGATTGGACTCGACCTCTATATGCAAGATCCACAATTTGAGCGCCAACAAATACTGCTTCAGCGTCAACTGAAGTTAGCTAAACAGTTTGACTTACCGATTATCCTGCATTCGAGAAAATCCCATGATCAACTGGCTGCCATGTTACGTCGCCATGATGTTCCTGCTCGTGGTGTGGTGCATGGCTTTGCGGGTAGTCTCTCTCAGGCTGAAAACTTTGTGAAATTGGGATATTACATCGGTGTTGGCGGAACAATCACTTATGAGCGGGCCAATAAAACACGCCAAGTGATGGCACAACTTCCGCTAAGTTGTTTAGTGTTTGAGACTGATGCGCCGGATATGCCTGTATCCGGTTTTCAAGGTGAACCTAATCGACCTGAGCGTATTCAGTGGGTATTTCAGTCTTTATGTGAGCTGCGACACGAATCTGCCGATGAGATAGCACAACAACTTTACAACAATAGTCGGACGTTATTTAATCTAAATCAGACCAAAATGCGCTAATTGATAATTATTTCTTATGTATCTCCATGAGTTACTCAAGTAAAACCATTCAGTTTTTTACCTAATAGACTATCGTATTCGTGCCTTTCCAGACTAAACTGACTGCCTATTGTGATGTTTATCACAATATTTGAATTTATGTTGCTTATTGCACTTTGGATTTGTGATGAATATTGCGGGTTATTAATGATGACTGGTTATAATCATCGAACTAAGACTCGCGGAGCCTTACGAGTTTATTTATACATTAACCTAGAATTAAGTGAACAGGGATACTTCCATGCAACTCATTTTGAGTATTGTTGGGATGGCGGTGCTTATTGCGATAGCCGTTCTTTTCTCCAGCAATCGTCGAGCCATTAGACTTCGTACAGTCGGCGGTGCTTTTTTAATCCAAGTCGCCATTGGTGCATTTGTTCTTTATGTCCCTGCGGGGCGCAGTGTTTTAGAAGGTATGTCTAACGGCGTATCTAAAGTTATCGGTTATGGCCAAGATGGGATGAGCTTTATCTTTGGCGGACTGGTTTCTGACAAAATGTTTGAGTTATTTGGCGGTGGCGGTTTTATCTTTGCTTTCCGTGTATTGCCTATCATCGTATTCTTCTCATCATTGATTGCAGTCCTGTATTATCTTGGCATCATGCAACTGGTCATCAAAATTCTAGGTGGTGGTCTGCAAAAAGTTCTGGGAACCTCAAGAACCGAGTCTTTATCTGCAACAGCGAATATTTTCGTTGGTCAAACAGAAGCCCCTCTGGTTGTTCGTCCTTATATTTCGACCATGACGACCTCTGAACTATTTGCCATCATGTGTGGTGGTTTAGCCTCTGTAGCGGGCTCTGTCTTAGCTGGTTATGCGCAAATGGGCGTTCCAATGGAGTACCTGATTGCAGCATCCTTCATGGCGGCGCCGGGTGGTTTGCTATTTGCTAAATTAATGGTGCCAGAAACAGAAGTGGCTAGAGATAATGTGGATGCCAAAGATTTAGTCGCTGAGGAAGATCGCCCAACGAATATCATTGATGCCGCAGCATCTGGTGCAGCATCCGGTATGCAGCTGGCTCTGAACGTGGGGGCTATGTTACTCGCGTTTATCGCATTAATCGCTCTGATCAACGGTATTTTAGGTGGCGTCGGTGGTTGGTTTAACTATCCACAATTATCCCTAGAATTATTATTGGGCTGGGTATTTGCGCCAATCGCATACCTTATTGGTGTGCCATGGAGCGAAGCGACTATTGCAGGCTCATTTATTGGTCAAAAAGTCGTTGTAAACGAATTCGTGGCTTTCATGAACTTCGGTGAATATATGAAAGCAGATGCGGATGTGATTGCAGCGGGTAAACAAGTTCTGTCTGATCACTCTAAAGCGATTATTTCTTTCGCACTGTGTGGTTTTGCAAACTTGTCTTCTGTGGCAATTTTGCTGGGTGGCTTAGGTGGAATGGCTCCAAATCGCCGTAGTGATGTCGCTCGTTTAGGTATGAAAGCCGTTATGGCCGGTACGCTCTCTAACTTAATGAGCGCAACCATCGCAGGCTTCTTCTTAACCTTGGCAGCAATGACCGCAATGTAATCCCTCTATTTTGCAGCGGAAGGGCAATTTGTCTTTCCGCTGTCATTTTCTTCTGAGATATTCTTTTTCTGTTTTGTATCGTAACTCTTACTTTTTCAACTATCCTTAACGTAATCAATTTATGACGAAGCGGCGGCAGTCAGTATAATGACGGTGAAACAGTGAGTGATTACCTGCTATACTGTGATATTGTTCACGGATATATATTTAATAATGTAACGTTCAGTCGATAAATGTGATTTGTAGCGCATAAAATATCCCAGTTACGTGGTCAAATAGGTATTAGTAAGTTGCCACGGAACTGATAGTTCTTAGAGTCAACTGACTCTAGGGCACCGTGCGGTGAGATGGATCTCAGCTGCTGAGTTTGGAAAACCTAACTAGCATCTTTATGGAACAAGCCCGCTCGCCAACAAAGAACGTATCGTTCTGAAAGAATTAACATCGTTGGAGAGTTATATGACTGATTTAAAAGCAGCAGCGCAACGCGCACTGACCCTGATGGACTTAACCACATTGAATGATGACGACACTGATGCGAAAGTTATCGCACTATGTCATCAGGCAAAAAGCCCAGCAGGCCACACCGCTGCTATCTGTATTTATCCTCGTTTTATTCCTATTGCACGTAAAACATTACGTGAACAAGGAACACCCGATATCCGTATTGCAACTGTCACCAACTTCCCACATGGTAATGATGATATTGAAATTGCATTAGCAGAAACGAAAGCGGCTATCGCTTACGGTGCTGATGAAGTTGATGTTGTTTTCCCTTATCGTGCATTGATGGCAGGGAATGAAAAAATCGGTTTCGATTTAGTGAAAGCATGTAAAGATGCATGTGCAGAAGCAAATGTATTACTGAAAGTCATCATTGAAACAGGCGAATTAAAAGACGCAGATTTAATTCGTAAGGCATCTGAAATTTCAATCAATGCAGGTGCTGATTTTATTAAGACATCGACAGGTAAAGTACCTGTGAATGCCACTTTAGAAAGCGCTGAAATCATGATGCAAGTCATCCATGATATGGGCGTCGCGAAAAGTGTTGGTTTCAAACCTGCTGGCGGTGTTCGTACCGCTGAAGAAGCAGCACAATATTTAGCCTTAGCAAGCAAAATCTTAGGCGACAATTGGGCGGATGCTCGCCATTTCCGTTTTGGGGCATCTAGCTTATTAGCGAACTTATTAAATACGCTAGGATTTGACGTTAAAAAGTCTACTAGCAGCTATTAATAATCGCAGTCATCAGTGATATCAGACTATTGCCCAATCGATTCTGGGCAATAGCAGTGACTGTTTAGCCGAAGAATTCGATGTAAAAAGGAGCCTATTGTGTTTCTCGCTCAAGAAATTATTCGTAAAAAACGTGATGGCAAATCATTAAGTGAAGAGGAAATTCGTTTCTTCATCAATGGTGTGCGTGATAACACTGTTTCTGAAGGTCAAATTGCTGCCTTAGCAATGACTATCTATTTCAATGACATGACAACGCCTGAACGTGTCGCACTGACGCTCGCAATGCGTGACTCAGGTTCCGTATTAAATTGGAAATCACTGAATCTGAATGGTCCATTAGTGGATAAACACTCCACGGGTGGCGTTGGTGATGTCACTTCATTGATGTTAGGTCCAATGGTCGCGGCTTGCGGTGGTTATGTACCAATGATTTCTGGTCGTGGTTTGGGTCATACGGGTGGAACATTAGATAAGCTTGAAGCCATTCCAGGATTTGATATTTTCCCTGACGATGAACGTTTCCGAGATATTATTAAGCATGTTGGTGTGGCGATTATTGGGCAAACTAATTCGTTAGCACCTGCGGATAAACGCTTTTATGCAACCCGTGATATCACAGCTACTGTTGACTCTATCCCACTGATCACTGCCTCTATTTTAGGTAAGAAGTTAGCCGAAGGTTTAGACGCCTTAGTGATGGACGTTAAGGTGGGTTCTGGCGCATTTATGCCAACGTATGAAAAATCAGAGCAACTGGCTGAATCCATTGTTCAAGTGGCGAATGGCGCGGGCTGTAATACCACGGCACTACTAACCGATATGAACGAAGTTCTCGCATCTAGCGCAGGTAACGCTGTCGAAGTCCGTGAAGCCGTCCAGTTCCTGACTGGTGAATACCGTAACCCACGTTTATTTGAAGTTACGATGGCGTTATGTGTTGAAATGTTGGTATCGGGTAAATTGGCAGCTAATCGTGAAGAGGCCCGCCAGAAATTACAAGCGGTACTGGACAACGGTCAAGCCGCTGAAGTATTTGGTCGTATGGTTGCGGCACAAAAAGGTCCGAAAGATTTTGTTGAGAACTACAACAAATATCTGCCAACAGCAGTGCTTAGCAAAGCTGTTTATGCACCACAAGCCGGCATTATCACACAAATGGACACACGAGCACTGGGTATGTCTGTGGTAACGTTAGGTGGTGGTCGTCGTAAAGCAACTGACCCAATCGATTATAGCGTTGGTTTAAGTGAAATCGCAGCATTAGGTAGCAAAGTTGATACCCAAACTCCACTTGCGATTATTCATGCCAATAGCGAAAAATCATGGGAAGATGCGGCGAAAGAAGTTCGTGCTGCTATGATTATTGGGGATAAAGCCCCTGAAGCGACGCCTATGGTCTATCGTCAAATTAGTGAATAAACCGATATCCGCATTTTTCATCGAAAGGTGCGGGTTAGATTGAAGCGATGAACAGATAAGCTGTATCGCAGGAGAATAAATATGAAACGCACATTTATTATGGTATTGGATTCCTTTGGGATCGGTGCTGCGGGTGATGCCCACAAATTCGGTGACGAAGGTTCAAACACACTTGGTCATATCGCAGAAGCTTGTGCTCGCGGTGAAGCTGATAAAGGTCGTAAAGGTCCATTACACCTGCCTAACTTAACAAAATTAGGTTTAGGTAAAGCAGGAGAAGAATCGAGCGGAAAATTCCCTGTGGGTCTGGATCCTAATGCGGAAATCATCGGCGCTTATGGTTATGCAAGCGAGCTTTCTTCAGGTAAAGATACGCCATCAGGTCACTGGGAAATCGCAGGTGTTCCTGTTCTGTTTGACTGGGGCTATTTCGAAAAACATGAAAACAGCTTCCCTCAGGAGCTGTTGGATACACTGGTCGAAAAAGCCAATTTACCGGGTTATTTAGGTAACTGTCACTCATCGGGTACAGTGATCCTTGATGAACTGGGTGAAGAGCACATGAAAACGGGTAAACCGATTTTCTACACCTCTGCGGACTCTGTATTCCAAATCGCGTGCCATGAAGAGACTTATGGTTTAGATAAGCTGTATGAACTGTGCGAAATTGCCCGTGAAGAGTTAACCAAAGGTGGTTACAACATCGGTCGTGTTATTGCGCGTCCATTTGTCGGTGACAAAGCGGGTCATTTTGAGCGTACAGGTAACCGTCATGATTTAGCGGTTGAGCCACCAGCGCCAACTGTTCTGCAAAAATTAGTCGAAGAGAAACAAGGTGAAGTCGTTTCTATCGGTAAAATTGCAGATATTTATGCACACGTCGGTATTACTAAGAAAATCAAAGCAACGGGTATTAACGCGTTATTTGATGCCACTTTAGAAGAGATGAAAATTGCGGGTGATGACACGATTGTTTTCACTAACTTCGTTGATTTTGACTCAGCTTATGGTCACCGTCGTGATGTTGCAGGTTATGCCGCAGCGTTGGAATTATTTGACAGCCGTCTGCCTGAAATGCTGAAACTGGTTAAAGAAGACGACATTCTGATCTTAACTGCAGACCATGGTTGTGACCCAACATGGCCAGGTACTGACCATACTCGTGAGCATATCCCTGTTCTGGTGTATGGACCGAAAGTTAAACCGGGTTCTTTAGGTCACCGTGAAACGTTCTCGGATATTGGTCAGACAGTCGCAAAATATTTTGATTTATCACCAATGGATTACGGTAAGTCTATGTTCTAAGACCTGTTTCTTTACTGAAACGGCCATAAGGTGATTTAAAAATAAGGCAGGCAACTGCCTTATTTATTGTGAACAATTTTAATGATTAAAAGGGAATACGAATGGCTACTCCACATATTAATGCAGAAATGGGTGATTTCGCTGACGTCGTACTGATGCCGGGTGACCCACTGCGCGCGAAGTACATTGCAGAAACTTTCCTTCAAGACGTTCGTCAGGTTAATAACGTACGTGGTATGTTAGGTTTCACAGGGACTTATAAAGGTCGTAAGATCTCAGTTATGGGTCATGGTATGGGGATTCCTTCATGCTCTATCTATGCGAAAGAGCTGATCACTGATTTTGGTGTTAAAACACTGATCCGTGTAGGTTCATGTGGTGCGGTGATGGATGACGTGAAACTGCGTGATGTGGTTATCGGTATGGGCGCATGCACAGACTCTAAAGTCAACCGCCAGCGTTTCAAAGACCATGACTTTGCTGCAATTGCAGACTATGACTTAGTTCATAACGCAGTTGAAGCTGCAAAAGCGCGTAACGTGAATGTGCGTGTAGGTAACCTGTTCTCTGCGGATTTGTTCTATTCTCCAGATCCAGACATGTTTAAAGTGATGGAAAAATACGGCATTCTGGGCGTAGAAATGGAAGCCGCGGGTATTTATGGTGTTGCTGCTGAGTTTGGTGCTCGTGCACTGACGATCTGCACCGTTTCTGACCATATCAAAACGGGCGAGCAAACTACCTCTGAAGAGCGTCAAACTACGTTCAATGAAATGATTGAAATCGCATTAGATTCAGTTCTGTTAGGCGATAAGTAATCGCTGATTAGAACGCCAATCTGAAGACAAAAATGCCACTTTCGAGTGGCATTTTTGTCTAATTTTTAGCTTAAAAGCTCACTTTGTTATTTATGATACAAGAGTTTATTATTTATCGACAAAATAAATAATGTCATCGCTATATGATATAAATAATAATTCATAAAAAATATTATCAACCTATATGAATTTTATATTAATAAAGGTAAAAATATTTTTATGAGAATTAAATGCTCAACATCCATCGAATACACAATTTTATTGAGATTATTAAACCAAAATGTATCAGATGCATCCCTGAAAAAAATAGCGAAAAAAATAAGGGCTGTGAAGCACCAAAATACACCTGAAGTGTTTGAAAATAGGCTGAAACGTGTTCAAAAGTTAGTGGGTAAGATAAAATCTTATCAAGTGAGAGATAAAATTTCCAAGGTTATTGTTGATAGTATAGGGGAGGCTGTTTTTTCTTCTTCGGTGAATGTTCAAAAATATGAAAATAAGCCGATTAGTCACCTTAAATTGTTTAATCGAACTGAGATGGATTTGGGAAAAGAGAAAAGCTCTCTTACTGGTTTTCATGGTTATATAAATAATTTTCGTGATACTGGAGAGCCTGCGCTTAGCCTACATGGCTCTGAAGTTGAGCAATTTTCTTTTGATGTTGGATTAAAATTATTGCAAGGAAAAGGGGATTCAACATTTTATATTTCTAGCTCAGCAAATGCACTAGTGAAGTACTTAAAAAAACGGTTTCATTTAGATCTAAAAAATAGTGATGTTCCATTACATGTTTTAAGTTGCCATGGTCACCAGCATGGTGCGGCGTTAGCCCAAGCCTTTAACCGACCGGTTTATACATACTCAAAAGATCTTGTTTTCGTCAATGAGCTGAAACATTATTTACTAAATAAAAATACTACAGTTAATGATAAAAATGGTGATGTGGCTATACCAACACTGCATTATCCTAATAGGTCGATAGCATAGTCGGGTTCATCTATCATTATATAGGCTGGATATTTTTATTGTGAATCTACCTATTCAGTTCATGGTTTAGAGATACTGAATAGGTAATTGATATAAGGAAGGAATAGACTTACTTTATTCGGCTCATCATAATGGCATCCACATATTCACCATCACGAAAAGCATAATCACGCATCACGCCTTCTTGCTTGAAACCAAACTTTTCATACAGATCCAAGCCACTTCCATTTGCAGCAAAGACTTCCAATTCAATACGATGGACATTCAACCAGTTATCACAGTAGTCCACCATCACTTGCATTAATTGTGTGCCAATTCCTTTACCTTGATAGGCTTCACTGACCGTAATACCAAAGCTTGCTACATGCCGACGTCGCACTTGTGAGGGTTGATGCACAACCAGTAACCCTACTACGGTTTCATTGATTGTAGCCACAAACTGGGTGACGAGGGGGTCATTCGCACCTAGCCGTGCTTCCCATGTTTTTGTCGTTGGGTAAGGGAGTTGTAAAGTATTGGCATAGGCGGAGTAATCCGCATGCATTTGCGTGATTGCAGGAACATCGTCTAATGTGGCTCTGCGGATGGTTACGTCACTCATATATAGCTCCTCATTTTTATACCCC
>NZ_JAMPSW010000044.1:0-33306 GCF_028484855.1 Providencia sp. PROV033
AAAAAAATTGTGTGAAAAAACACTGAACTTTTAATAAGGGATTAATATGCGCTCATCTAGGGAAAGCCATTACATTTTCAAAGAGCTAAAAGTGCTTTGTGATAAAAACTACATTGTCATTATTGATTACAATGAAAAAAGACTATCCATCGCTACAATAGAAAAACCAAATGATAATTTACTGTCTACTTTACGTTTCATTGCCAGCGTACCCGTCTGTTATGAAATCTGGGCAAAAGAAAAAATTGACCATTATTTCAATCGCCATATTTTAGAAATTAATGAAGATGAAAATGCATATCAGACCAATTCCACTGAATCTGTCAATGTGGTATCGCCTGCGGTTGATTTTGTCGAAGATTTATTAAAAATGGCGGTGAGAAAACGCGCTTCCGATATTCATCTTGAACCGACAAAACATAATTTAAAAATCCGCCTTAGGGTTGATGGTAAGCTCTATATCTTTCCTTCCCCACCTCATGAAATAAACAATGAAGTTATTGCTAGAATAAAAATTTTATCAAAAATGAATATTGCGGAAAAAAGAATTCCACAGGATGGTCAAATGAATTGGAATTTTGAACGGAAAAACTTTAGTATTCGCCTCTCTAGTATGCCAACTATCCACGGTGAAAAATTAGTTCTTAGATTACTCAACACTCAATTGAAATACTCTATTGAACAGATTGGAATGTGTTCATCCTTATTATCTGACCTCAAAAACACACTACAAAAACCGCAGGGGTTAATTTTAGTCACCGGTCCCACAGGTAGTGGCAAAACTGTCACACTCTACAGCGCGCTTGAGTATCTAAATAAAACGTCAAGAAATATATCAACGATTGAAGATCCTATTGAGATCCCTCTTGGGGGAATAAACCAAACACAAGTAAACGAAAAATATTCACTTACTTTTGCGTTTATCCTGCGAGCACTACTACGACAAGACCCTGATGTTATTATGATTGGGGAAATTCGTGATGAGGAAACCGCCCAGATAGCAACTCGAGCGGCGCAAACTGGTCACCTTGTACTATCAACACTTCACACCAACTGCACCATGAGTGCCATTACTCGTATGGCACAGCTCGGTGTCGACAAGAATCAGCTCCAATCTTGTTTAAAAATGGTTATCGCTCAACGCCTAGTAAGGAAACTTTGCACCTATTGCAAACAAGAAACACCGACAACCGCTCAAATAAATCAGTCCAAGAGTATTAATGAATATCACTCAACTGGTTGTGAACACTGCTTTTCTGGGTTCATGGGACGTGCTGCAATCTATGAATATCTCGAGCAAACGCAGCTCGATTTCATCTTTAAAGAAGGCAATAAAGTTCCAGATAATTTCAAAAGCTTATTTCAAACAAGCCTTGAGCACGTTGATTTAGGGGAAACAACATTACAAGAAATCTACTCTACTATCGGGCAAGGGAGATAAATTCAATGTTCATTTATAGTTACACCTCATTAAACAATAATTATTATGTAGCTGACAGCTTAATTGCAAAAAGTAAAAAACAAGCATTTTTAGAAATCATTAATCGAGGGCAAACACCCATATCAATAAAATTAAAATCTATTTTTATTTTTGATGCGGAAAATTTGAATTATAGAATTCACTTTTTTCATCAACTTAACATTCTATCCTCATCAGGAATTAGTTTACTAAAGTGCTTTCAATTGCTTCAACTCAATTGCCACCTACCTTTTTGGCGAGATATTATTAATCATACGATTAGCGACCTAGAAAAAGGAAATAATTTTATTATAAATTTTAAAAAACACCCTCATATTTTCAATCCAACCATTATTAGCTTAATTAGGATTGCTGAAAAAACCGGAAAATATGATGAAAGCTTTTTAATCATTAAAAATATGCTTGAAAATAATCAAAAAACATCAATTTTAATCAAAAAAGCCTTACGTTATCCAATTACCTTGATAGGTTTTTCCAGCTTGTTACTGATTATTATGTTGATTTTTGTCATTCCTCAATTTGCTGAGATTTATGAGAACTTTCAACAAGAACTGCCTGCTATAACAAAAGCCGTTCTCTTAATATCCAACTCTATTATTGATAATACGAGAGAAATCTTAGCAATTCTATTTCCTACTATATTCATAGGTATAAGATATAAATCTTCTATATCGAATAGGTTGGGGTTTTTAATGGATTTTTTACCCTATATTAAGAACATCATCCGAATGAAGAGCTTGAACCTGTATTTTCTGACTCTTTCCTCAACCTTAAAATCAGGACTGTCCCTATCTGAATGTCTTGATTGCTCAGCAAGAATTATTAAACATAGCCAGTATAATAAAGAATGTAATGAAATATGTTACTCTGTTCTTAAAGGTAGCTCATTATCAGATGCAATGAAAAATACACATTTATTCCCTGACTTAGCCATTCAACTCATTTCTCTTGCTGAAGAGTCAGGAAAACTAGAATACTTTACATTATATTTATTTAAGTATTACACACAGCAATATGAAACTATTACAGAACAGCAACTCAAAAACCTTGAGCCTATTTTACTTTTATTTATAGCAATAGTTGTCTGCTTAATTATGTTTGCAATGTACTTACCCATATTTAATTTAGGCTCGGTAATTTCGGGTGCTTAACTATGCATCCAAAGAAAACAGTTAAATTTAGATAGTAAAAACTGTTTGAAGTCACAGTTATATCCATAACATCATAGCTTGCTTAAATTGTATAAAGACAAATTAAAACTTTCAGTGTAATCTGACTTATTTCCAGTGAATTAAAGAATTTTTATGTCTTATATTGTTGCCCTCACAGGGGGAATAGGAAGTGGTAAAACAACGGTTGCCAACGAGTTTGCTAAGCTAGGAGTTCCACTAGTTGATGCTGATGTTATTGCCCGCCAAGTTGTTGAACCGAATACCCCTGCGATCATGAGTATTGCACAGCATTTTGGTCAAAATGTAATAAATCATGATGGCTCTTTAAATAGGGGTTATTTGCGAACCGTCGTGTTTTCAAAGCCAGAAGAAAAAATGTGGTTAAATGCTCTTCTTCACCCTTTGATACAACAAGAAACGCAAAAACAACTTCAGCAGGCTAACTATCCTTATGTTTTATGGGTTGTTCCCTTACTTGTTGAAAATAAGATTACGCATTTAGCGGATCGTGTTCTTGTCGTTGACGTCACTCGAGAAGAGCAGATAGAAAGAACAATTCAACGCGATAACGCAGACCGTGAGCATGTTATTCACATATTAGATGCACAGGCATCTAGAGAAGAAAGACTCTCATATGCTGATGATATTATCACCAATCATACTAATGATGCCGATATACCAAATAAAGTTGTTGAACTACACAAACAATACCTAGCACTTGCAGCACAAAAAGAATAGGAATGAGTATGAGCGAACACATCGAGACAACTTTGGTTACTTATGAATATCCAATGAATGAAAAAATTCGTTCTTGGTTGCGCCTTGAAACGTTATTAATGCAAATCTATGAGCAGAGCAACATTACCTCATACTCTTCAGGAATTGCTTTTTTTCGCTCAGTATCTGAATTAATTGAAATTCTAGATAGAGGTGAGGTTCGCTCTGACCTTATCAAAGAGCTAGAAAAACAAAAAAATCGACTACTTAACTGGATAGACTCACCAAATGTTGATAAAACATTAATCACTTCATTTCTGAATGAATTAACTCCGAAAATAAGTAGTTTGATGTCTGCTCCTAGATTTGGTCATCAACTGCGTAATGATAAAATCATTAGTATGGTTCGTCAGCGCCTCAGTATTCCTGGTGGTTGCTGTAGCTTTGATTTACCTACCCTACAACTATGGCTCAATATGCCTCAAGCAGATAGAGATAACGAAATCAAAAGCTGGCTAAATAGTTTAGCCCCTTTACAAGAGGCCTTAGAAACTGTCCTACTGCTTATTCGCCAAAACGGAAGCTTTGAAGCCGCTGAATCTCATAATGGCTTTTACCAAGGTAGTGTTGAAGGAAAAGAACTTTTACGTATTCGGCTAGCTCCAGATAATTTGATATATCCACAAATTTCAGGGCATAAAACTCGTTTTGCCTTACGTTTTCTTCATATCGATAGCGAGAATGGTATACTGCCAGACGTCATTCGTTTTCAGTTAGCCTGTTGTTAGTTTGAGAGTCGATGTATGAGTGAAATTATTGAAGTCAATTGCCCTACCTGCCAAAAAATTGTTGTGTGGAATGAATCGAGTCCCTTCCGTCCATTTTGCAGTAAACGCTGCCAACTTATTGATTTAGGTGAATGGGCAACCGAAGATAAACGCATTGAAAGCCAAGGTGATATTTCAGACAGTGAAAGCTGGAGCGAACCGC
The DNA here is from genome assembly GCF_028484855.1 of Providencia sp. PROV033. Lineage (NCBI taxonomy): Bacteria > Pseudomonadati > Pseudomonadota > Gammaproteobacteria > Enterobacterales > Morganellaceae > Providencia > Providencia sp. PROV033. The sequence continues at coordinate 4,360 of NZ_JAMPSW010000044.1, forward strand.
CAGAGTACTAACTTTATTTTCTAGATTAACAGTGAAAATAGCCATCATTAGGCTATTTTCATCTCTATTCTTAGTACTCCCTTAACAGAATAGCATTAAAGATTGTGTTAAACCTTTTTTGTCAGCATATCTACAATCACGCGGTTAGCGAGTGGAAAATCTTCCGCTATTAAGTCGTGTTGTTTAATCCAACGTGATTTTTGCCCCTCTTTTCCATACGGTTCATTTTCCCAGTCTGAAACCATAAAAAAGTAAAGGGTGATAAATCTATCTTCAAATTCATGATCAACTTGATGGAATAAATGACAGTCAGTGACTGCAATACCAACTTCTTCCTCTAGTTCACGAATTAATGCATCCTTTGGATGCTCTCCTTTTTCTAGCTTTCCGCCAGGGAATTCCCAGAACCCCGCCATATGAGTACCCTCAGGGCGCTGAGTAATAAAAATATGTTGCTGAGAATTACGAATGATCCCAGCGGCAATATGCAGATGTTTTTTTTCCATAATTTCGTCATTAAAAAGGCGGGTTTCCCCGCCTTTATTTATTAGTTATCAAACTTTACATTAATTCAAACGGCCATGGCACTGTTTGTATTTTTTACCAGAACCACAAGGGCATGGATCATTACGACCAATTTTATGACCTTGAGTTGCAATTTTCGCTTCTGTTTCAGTCATTAACGATTCAGCTTCTGCTTCATGGCTTAAATGCTGCTTCTTAGCCAAGCGCTCTGCTTCTTCACGACGTTGTTGTTCTAATGCTTCAACTTCTTCAGGTAAGCGCACCTGAACTTTTGACAGAGTACTGATCACTTCATATTTCAGTGCTTCCAACATGTTTGCAAACATACTGAAAGATTCACGCTTGTATTCTTGTTTTGGATCTTTTTGCGCATATCCACGTAAGTGAATACCTTGACGTAAATAATCCATAGAAGCTAAGTGCTCTTTCCACAGTGTATCCAGCGTCTGTAACATAACGCCTTTTTCAAAATTACGCATCGCCTCAGCACCAACAATCTCTTCTTTACGTTGGTAAATTTCCACTGCTTTTTCCATGATACGTTCACGTAACGTTTCCTCATGAAGTTCAGGTTCTTTATCCAACCACTCTTGAATTGGTAAGTCGAGGTCAAAGTCATTAACTAAACGTTTCTGTAAACCGTCAATATCCCACATCTCTTCCAGAGATTGAGGTGGAATATATGCATCGATAATGGTGGTAAACACATCTTCACGAATGCTATCTACGGTTTCTTTGATATCGCCACCATCCAGCAGCTCATTACGCTGAGCATAAATAGCGCGGCGTTGGTCACTTGCTACATCATCATACTCAAGTAACTGTTTACGAATATCAAAGTTACGGCTTTCAACTTTACGTTGTGCATTCGCGATCGCTTTAGTAACCCATGGATGTTCAATGGCTTCACCAGGTTTCATACCCAGTTTTTTCATCATGCCCGTTACACGGTCTGATGCGAAGATACGCATTAAAGCATCTTCCATTGACAGATAGAAACGTGATGAACCAGCATCACCTTGGCGTCCCGCACGACCACGTAACTGGTTATCGATACGGCGAGATTCATGACGCTCAGTACCGATGATATGTAAACCGCCAGCCGCTAAAACTTCATCGTGACGAATTTTCCAGTTCGCTTTGATTTCATCAATTTGTTCTTGCGTTGGGTTCTCTAACGCAGCCACTTCTGACTGCCAGCTTCCCCCTAACATAATATCGGTACCACGCCCCGCCATGTTAGTTGCGATGGTTACGGCGCTTTTTTGCCCCGCATTAGCGATAATATCAGCTTCCATTGCGTGAAATTTCGCATTCAATACGTTATGAGCAATTTTTGCTTTAGTCAGCGCATGAGAAATTAATTCAGATTTTTCAATCGAAATGGTACCGACCAGAACTGGCTGACCTTTGGACGTTTTATCACGAATATCTTCAATAATTGCTTCAAATTTGTCGGCTTCAGTCATATAGACTAAATCAGGCATATCCTTACGAACCATTGGACGGTTAGTTGGGATAACAATCGTATCCAGTTTATAGATAGAGCTAAATTCGAATGCTTCGGTATCTGCTGTACCCGTCATACCCGCTAATTTTTCGTATAAGCGGAAATAGTTCTGGAAAGTGATAGATGCCAATGTTTGGTTTTCATTATGAATTTCAACACCTTCTTTTGCTTCAACAGCTTGGTGCAGACCATCAGACCAACGACGCCCTTCCATTGTACGACCAGTATGTTCGTCGACAATAATGACTTGGTTATCTTTAACAATATAGTCAACATCACGAGTAAACAGTGCATGTGCACGTAAACCTGCCATGACGTGGTGCATCAGCATAATGTTTGATGGTGAATAAAGCGACTCGCCTTCATCCATTAAACCAGCTTTTGCCAGTAATTCTTCAACCAGAACCAGACCGCGCTCTGTAATTGTTACCTGACGAGATTTTTCATCAACCGAGAAGTGACCTTCACCTTGGAAAGTGTCTGAGTCTTCTTTTTCTTGGCGAACGAGTTTCGGGATCAGTTTGTCCACTTTGATGTACAGATCAGAGCTATCTTCCGCTGGACCTGAAATGATCAGTGGCGTACGCGCTTCATCGATAAGGATAGAGTCCACCTCATCCACTAATGCGTAATGCAGTTTACGTTGAACGCGATCTTCTGGGCTAAATGCCATGTTGTCACGTAAATAGTCAAAACCAAATTCGTTGTTAGTACCGTAAGTAATGTCTTCCGCATATGCTTGACGTTTTGCAGGCGGAGCCATACCCGGTAAGTTAATACCAACCGTTAACCCTAAAAATTCGAATAATGGACGGTTATTTTCCGCATCACGTTTTGCTAAGTAGTCGTTCACGGTAACAACGTGAACCCCTTTGCCTGATAATGCGTTAATGTATGCTGGCAGCGTTGCAGTCAGTGTTTTACCTTCACCTGTACGCATTTCTGCGATGCAACGTTCGTTCAGAACCATACCACCGATTAACTGAACGTCGAAATGACGCATACCGAATACACGTTTACTTGCTTCACGCACTGTCGCAAACGCTTCAGGGATCATATTTTCAATGCTTTCGCCTTGCTTTAAACGCTCACGAAATTCTGCGGTTTTGGCTTTCAGCTCGTCATCCGATAATTTCTCAAACTCCGGCTCTAGCTGGTTAATTTTTTCCACTTCTTTACGCAGACGGCGCAGAGTACGGTCATTACGGCTACCAAATACTTTGGTTAATAGTTTAGTTAACATATTTTTTCTCAGGTAAATCAATTAATTATTTGAATCAGTGATTTTTGACACGATGAAAAGCGTCCCAATAGCAGGCTTTACATCGTTAAATGAATTTAGGCGAAAAAGGGTCCAGCCCGAATGCCATGTACCTGAGCAACCCAAATCGCGGGCTGATAAACAGTAAAGAGGGGGTAGATGTATTCACTCGCTTGAGTGGTTGCCACATCCCATTGAAGTGATCGTTGAGCCAGCATGGCATACAACGTATCCAGCATTAACTGAGGGGCAAATAAAGGTTCTTTTTGTAACTTGCTTTTATCGGTACCTTCATCTTCAGTTGCAGAAAAAGCAAAAGTCAGCTGGCGGATAACATTACGTACCGCATGCTGCTGCCAGTAATTGACAGAATAAGAGGATGAGGATGAAGAACGCTGAGAATTCTGCTGAGCGAATAAATTATCGAATGCATTGACAGCTTGGCTTTGTCGATTTGCTGGCGCAGAATTGATTAAAGTTTGCTGGGATTCTGATAAGGCATTTAAAATTGTAGGCAAGCCAACACCCGTAGCCACAACACCTAATAACAGGTGGGACCAAAAGTATCGTCTACCTAAATGTCGCCAAAAATTTAAAATGCCCATCAAACTCTTATATAATTTATAGATTAAAGTATGATTCCCAATTATGTTCTGACATCTTTAGCAATCGCGTAAAATGAGAGTTCACAATGAGAGATAGTCATCCACAAGCACTTTTCGATGTTCTCGAAGAGTCTCTGGCGAAAACATCAAACACTTTACAAACTATTCAGCGAAATGCAAAAGCTATTCTAAAATTGAATCGTGTTGTAAAAAGTTTGCTGCCAGCAGAAATTAAACCCATGTGTCGAGTGGCAAACTACCGTAATAACATTATGGTTATCGAAGTGGCTAATGCCAGTTGGATGACCCGCCTTAATTACGAGAAAATGAATCTTACTTCTGCATTAAGGTCGTCTATTCTACCATCTTTATCTTCCATCGACATCAGAATCAACCCCGATCTTATACGAAAATCTAAGCAAAATAGCTCATTGAATAAGCAATCAGTGAATCAAAAGGAAAATCGTAATCAAAGACAGATTAGTACACAAACTGCTGAGCAGTTATTAAGATTAGCAGAAAAGAGTCCGAAAGGATTAAAAGAGAGATTTGAGCGGCTGGCTGCATTAGCCGGAGAGAGTACTAATGCAACCAACAGAAAAGGCTAGCTCTGACTAGCAGAGATAGCCGCATAATAGAAACTATTATGCGAATACAGTCGAAGGCGCTTTGAATGCCAGAGGTAATTCAGCTTCGTCTTCAAAGGTCACTAAATCCCAAGCAGACTCTTTAGCGAGAACCGCTTGCAATAGTTTATTATTCAATGCGTGACCTGATTTAAATGCAGTGAATGCACCAATAATGTTATGTCCACACATGAATAAGTCACCAATTGCATCAAGCATTTTGTGACGAACGAATTCATCTTCAAAGCGTAAACCATCTTCGTTGAGAACTTTGTAGTCATCAACGACGATAGCACAGTCAAAACTACCGCCTAAGCATAGGCCTTTCGATTGCAGATATTCAATGTCACGCATGAAACCAAATGTACGCGCGCGGCTAATTTGGTTTACAAAAGATTCCGCTGAGAAATCCATTGCATAGCGTTGCGTGCTGCTATCAATTGCAGGGTGTTGAAAATCAATAGTGAAATCAAGGCTAAAGCCATTGTATGGGGACATTTCCGCCCACTTATCACCATCTTCAACACGTACAGTTTCTTTAATGCGTAAGAATTTCTTCGCACAATTTAATTCTTCAATACCGCCATCGAGCAGTAAGAAAACAAACGGTGCAGCACTGCCATCCATAATCGGGATTTCAGGCGCATTGACTTCAATAACAATGTTATCGATACCTAACCCTGCTAAAGCAGCATTCAAATGCTCAACAGTTGAAATACGTACGTTATCTTCGTTGACTAAGCAAGTACATAACATAGTATCGCGAACTGATTTCGCATCTGCCGGAAAATCTACCGGTGGATTAAGGTCAGTACGACGGTAGATGACCCCGGTATTGGCCGGTGCCGGACGTAAAGTAAGCGTAACTTTCTTGCCGGTATGTAAACCAACACCAGTCGCTTTAATAATACGTTTAAGTGTCCGTTGTTTGATCATCGTATTTTCTCGCAATGTTATAAGTCCTACTGGCTATCTTAATTGATAACCAGTAGAAAATTTTAGCACAAAAAGCGGAAAAACCAATATAATTAAAAATTAATCGGCCTGTTTACGCAAGAAAGCTGGGATATCTAAATAATCCGGCTCTTTATTTGCTTGCGTATTTTGGTCGTTAACGGCTTTTGCAGCTGGTTTTTCATCATTTAATGAAGACATGCTATTTTGCATTTGCTGATAGCGCTGCTCCATAGAAGTTTGCTGAGACATTTTATTGCTCACTAAAGTAATTTCTGGACGTTTGTCCATGCCAATACCTGTAGCAACAACAGTCACACGCAATTCTTCGTGCATTTCTGGGTCTAAAGAAGTACCGATTACGACAGTCGCATTATCCGATGCGAATGCACGAATGGTGTTACCCACTGTTTCAAACTCATCCAAGCGCAGGTCGAAACCAGCAGTAATGTTGACCAGAACACCACGCGCACCTGACAGGTCGATGTCTTCCAGAAGAGGACTAGAAATAGCCATTTCAGCTGCTTCTTCCGCTCTATCTTCGCCACGAGCCACACCTGAACCCATCATCGCATAACCCATTTCTGACATTACTGTACGCACGTCAGCAAAGTCCACGTTCATTAAACCTGGACGAGTGATCAGTTCAGCGATACCTTGAACTGCACCTTTTAATACGTCATTTGCCGCACCAAAAGCATCCAGCAAAGAGATACCACGACCAAGTACTTTCAGTAGTTTGTCGTTAGGGATAGTGATCAGCGAGTCAACATGTTTAGACAGCTCAGTGATACCCGCTTCCGCGAATGCCATGCGCTTTTTGCCTTCAAAGTTGAATGGCTTAGTCACAACAGCAACAGTCAGGATACCTAATTCTTTAGCAACTTCAGCAACAACTGGAGCCGCACCAGTACCGGTACCACCGCCCATACCCGCTGCGATAAACACCATATCTGCGCCATCAAGAGCATTGCGCAGTGCTTCACGGTCTTCTTCCGCCGCGTTACGACCAACTTCAGGGTTTGCCCCCGCCCCCAGACCTTTCGTAATACCTGTACCGATCTGAATGGTTTGTCCGACTGCGGTTTTACGCAAAGCTTGTGCATCAGTGTTGACAGCAAAGAACTCAACACCTTCGATGCGCTCGCGTACCATGTGTTCAACGGCATTTCCGCCGCCGCCGCCAACGCCGATGACTTTAATCACCGCATCGTTGGTTAGCTCCATTGGTTCAAACATAATGTCTCTCCGTTTTGTGCTTACTATTGAAGCTAATAATATGCTTCTAAATAAAAATTAAAATTCTTTTCTCAACCAGCTGGTGAGCTTACTAAACCACCCGCTAACTGAAGCACGTTTTTCCGTTTCGGTATCATCGCCAAGATGGCTTTCTTTACCGTAATGCAGAAGCCCTACCGCTGTGGAATAGTATGGCTCCTGAGCATAATCCGTTAATCCTGTTATATTAAGTGGGGTTCCAATTCTGACTTGCGTATGAAACACTTTTTGAGCGCATTCAACTAGCCCATCAATCTGTGCTGCACCACCCGTCAAAACTATCCCAGCCGCTAAGTGGTGTTTGACACCTTGCAGGCGTAACTGTTCCTGTAAATTTAAAATTTCTTCATTGACTAAATTTAACAGCTCAGTATACCGTGGCTCAATCACTTCTGCTAAGGTTTGACGCTGTAAACTTCTTGGAGGACGACCGCCTACACTCGGCACTTCCACCGTTTCATCTTTACTCACAATCGAACCGACTGCACAGCCGTGACGTACTTTAATCGCTTCTGCATCCGTTGGAGGTGTTCCAAAAGCGTAAGCGATATCGCTTGTAACCACATTTCCTGCGTATGGGATCACTTTGGTATGACGCAAAGCACCACCCGTATAAACCGCCATGTCCATTGTGCCACCGCCGACATCAACAACACAGACACCTAATTCGCGTTCATCTTCTGTGAGGACACTGTAGCTTGCTGCTAGACCGGCAAAAATAAGCTGGTCAACTTTTAACCCGCAACGCTCAACTGCTTTCACGATATTCTTCGCCATATCGTTATGGCAAGTGATTAGATGAACTTTAGCTTGCATACGAACACCCGAAAGACCGACTGGGTTTTTAATACCTTCTTGGTAGTCAATTGCAAATTCTTGCGGGATAACATGCAGAATTCGGTGTTCGTCTTTAACTCGGACAGATTTTGCCGTATGAACCACACTATCAACATCTTCTTGGGTCACTTCTTCTTCTGAAATTGGCACCATACCAATTTCATTTTGGCAACTCACATGTTTACCTGATAATGCCAGGTAAACAGAAGAGATTTGGCAATCTGCCATTAATTCAGCTTGGTCAATCGCTCTTTGGACGCATTTAACAACCGACTCAAGGTCGTTAACGCCACCTTTGTCCATTCCGCGAGATGGACAGCTTCCCACCCCAATAATATTAACCATACCATCGGGCAGAATTTCACCTACAAGGGCCGACACCTTGGAAGTTCCAATTTCAAGGCCTACCACTAATTTTCTGTCCGTTGCTTTAATCATTTGCTTCTGCCTATTTGCCTAATTTGAGTTTTTAGCAATTTGTCTTATTGGAAGCCTTGCGGTGCGTCAACTAATAGAGGCGCCCACCCCACCGCTGCTCCACTGGTATAACGCAAGTCGACATAATCGACGCGCTTATCAGTCGTTTGCTGTAAAAGCGGATAAAGCTCGAGAAAACGGTTTAACCGCTCTAACACATCTTTTTTCCCAAGTTCGACTCTTACATCATTATCTAAAATAATCTGCCATGCATGGCGCGCTGTCATAGAAACGGATTTTAGTTTCAAGTTATTTTTAGCCAAAATACCACTTAACACAGCAAATTCTTTCAAAACTTCTGTTTGGCTACCTTGCGGACCATACAGCATCACATAATCACCTTTACCATTTTGGCTAGGAGGAAGGGTAAAAACGCGCCCTTCTTGATCGACCATATTTTGGTCATTCCATCTTGCGTAAGGCTTATATTCCGCAATATGGATTTTTAATTCATCTGGCCACTGTTTGCGCACAGTAACTTGTCGGATCCAAGGCATCATGCTGATTTGATTCTGAATTGCATTAACATCCACCGTCATAAATGTTCCTGGCTGACCTAATGATAAAATCGCCTTTCGAACATCGTCGTTTGTGGTGTAATTGCGTTCTCCAGTCAATATCAGTTTGGACATAGGCAGCCTATCGGCATCCTTCATCCAGTTCATCACAGTCCAGCCGCTCCATACAATGGTGCCGACAACCATGAGGAAGAAAATCAATCCGCTCAAAAACGCCCCATTGCTGGGTCTTGAGCGCGGGTCTTCATCTTGCTGACCGCTATTATGATTATGGTGCCTTACGTTTAACGCTGCCTGTGACATATTAACTAGCCAATTCCAAAATTCGTACCACTAACTGCGAAAAATCCATACCCGCTTGACGCGCAGCCATTGGGACTAAACTGTGACTGGTCATTCCCGGTGAAGTATTAACTTCAAGTAAATAGAATTCGCCATCACTATCTTGCATCACATCAACGCGCCCCCAACCACGGCAACCCACTGCCTGATAAGCTTTCATCGCCATATCCGCAAGTTTTGCCTCGAGGTCATTCGTTAATCCACTTGGGCAGAAATATTGAGTCTCATCGGACAGATATTTTGCTTCATAGTCATAAAAAATACCCGGTGGTTGAATACGGATAGAAGGTAGAACTTCATCACCTAATACTGCCACCGTATACTCTGGACCACTTAACCACTTTTCAATCAATAACGTATCGTCAAATTGGAAGGCTAACTCAATGGCTTCTGGTAATGCATCCAGAGAATCCACTTTACTCATTCCAACACTGGAACCTTCCAAACTCGGCTTAACGATTAACGGCAATCCTAAGTGCTTAACTTGCTGAGCTAGTTGCTCTTTTTTAATATTAGTATATTTCTGCCTGTTAAGTGAAATATATGGAGAAACACTTAGACCCGCACCTTGCCAGAGTTGTTTGGTGCGCAGCTTATCCATACTCAGCGCAGATGCCATAACGCCACTACCTGTGTATGGAAGCCCCATAAACTCAAGCATGCCTTGTATCGTTCCGTCTTCTCCGCCACGACCATGCAAGGCAATAAACGCTTTATCAAAACCAGCTTCTTTTAATGTCACAACAGGAAAATCTTGGGTGTCAATTGGATGGGCATCAATGCCTGCTTGACGTAATCCCGCCAAGACCGCATTACCTGACTGAAGTGAAACTTCACGTTCAGCGGATGTGCCTCCAAATAGAACCGCAATTTTTTCTGTCATGCTTATTCCTCAACCATTGGTGGTTGTAACTTCGTTTCTGCTAGGTTTTTGGCTATTTTACCAATATTTCCTGCGCCTTGAACTAAAATTAAGTCGTTATCATCAAGAACTTGAGCCAGCATATGTGAAACTTGTTCTGGTTCTGCAACAAAAATTGGGTCAACCTGCCCACGACTGCGAATTGTACGGCACAATGAACGGCTATCAGCTCCCGGTACAGGCTTCTCACCCGCAGAATAAACTTCCAGCATCAGTAGGACATCAACCTGTCCCAAGACATTCGCAAAGTCATCATATAGGTCACGAGTTCGTGTATAACGGTGTGGCTGGAATACCATGACGATACGCTTATCTGGCCAGCCAGCTCGCGCTGCTTTAATGGTGGCATCGACTTCAGTTGGGTGATGACCATAGTCATCAACTAGCATCACGTCGCCTTCTTTCCCATTCACATTACGCAACGCATAATTACCTAAGAAATCAAAGCGGCGACCTGTGCCTTGGAATTCAACCAGTGCAGACAGAATGTGTAGATCATCGATACCCTCTTCGGTTGCCACCGCAACCGCGGCAGTAGCATTGAGCGCATTGTGACGTCCCGGTGCATTCAGAACAACAGTCAGCTCAGGCATTCCTTCACGCGCAATGGTGAAGAAACCTTGATTCCCTTTTTGCTCGTATTTAGTGATTCGTACATCAGCGTCTTCACTAAAGCCATAAGTCGTAATGTAACGACCAATTTTAGGTAATAATGCGCGAATAACAGGATCATCGATACACATGACTGCACGACCATAAAATGGCAAGTTATGCAGGAAATTAATGAATGTATCTGTCAGGTTTTCAAAATTACCCTGATAGGTATCCATATGATCAGCTTCAATATTTGTCACAACAGCAACTAATGGCTGTAAATGCAAGAAAGAAGCATCACTTTCATCCGCTTCCGCAATTAAGTAGCGACTGCTACCTAAACGTGCATGAGTCCCCGCTGATTTAACGAGTCCACCATTAACAAATGTTGGGTCTAAACCAGCTTGTGCATAGATTCCAGAAATCATCGCCGTTGTGGTCGTTTTACCGTGAGTGCCTGCGACTGCAATACCGTGACGGTAACGCATTAATTCAGCGAGCATCTCTGCACGACGGATGACCGGAATACGTAATTCTTTAGCAGCTTGAATTTCTGGGTTCTCAGCAGAAATCGCCGTGGAAACCACAACCACACTCGCATTTTCAACATTTTCAGGGCGATGATTAAAATAAATCGTTGCACCCAATTCAGTTAATTGCTGAGTGACTGCGTTCGGGGCAAGATCTGAACCACTAATTTCATAACCTTCGTTAGCCAACACTTCAGCGATACCACCCATGCCAGCACCGCCGATGCCGACAAAATGAATGTGCCGTACTCTACGCATTTCTGGCACTGATGTTCTTAATTTCGCTAACTGTTGTGTATTCACTGTATTTCCGCTTCTCTGTAAATTCTGTCTACATTCTATTTTGTAAGATGCACGCTATTTTGCGAGGCTTATGCTATTTCTTCGCTACATCGCAAATAACCGCAGCAACACGCTCGGTTGCATCCGTGATGGCACAGCTATAGGCTTTCTCTGCCATCGATAATAATTCGGTTCTATCCCACTTATTGAGTAACTCAGCAACGGCTTCCGCCGTAAATTGTGGCTGTTCAATAATTTTAGCTGCACCTGCTTGTTCCAGAGGCAGCGCATTCCAATACTGTTGACGGTCTTTGTGCTGGAAAGGAACAAAAATCGCAGGTAAACCTGCCGCCGCAATTTCGCTGACAGTTAATGCACCTGAACGACACACCACAATATCAGCCCATGCGTAAGCTTGTGCCATATCATCAATAAATTCAGTCACTTTAAACTCAGAATCGCCTGAATTTTGCAAAAAATCATTATACAATGCTTCTGTCGATTCCTTACTGCCTTTTCCAGCCTGATGCCAGATATTTAACTGTTTGCTTACTTTTCCAGCAACTAATGGCATGACTTGATTTAAAATTCGAGCTCCTTGACTTCCACCCACAACTAATACGCGTACCGCGCCATCGCGCCCTGTTAAACGCTCTTGTGGTGCTGGTAATGCCAATACATCCTCACGTACAGGGTTACCCACAACAGGCGCATTAGGAAAGGCACCAGGGAAGGCTTGCAAAACACGTTTAGCGATTTTTGATAACCATTTATTGGTTAATCCGGCAATGCCATTTTGCTCATGCAAGACAACAGGGACACCACATTGCCAAGCAGCAATACCACCAGGACCAGAGACATATCCGCCCATCCCCAAAACCGCATCGGGTTGGTAGCGCTGAATAATGCTTTTCGCTTGACGAATCGCTTTGTAAATCCGCCAAGGTGCTCCCAGTAACGCACCAATGCCTTTGCCTCTTAAACCTGAAATTTGGATAAACTCAATATCAATACCATGTTTAGGCACCAAGGTTGCTTCCATACGATCAGCAGTACCTAACCAGCGGATTTCCCAACCTTGAGCCTGCAAATAATGCGCCACAGCTAAGCCGGGAAAAACGTGTCCCCCAGTTCCGCCTGCCATAACGAGTAATTTTTTTGCCTGACTCATTTGGAACTCCTTACAAACGCCTGAGCTTTCTCAAGTCGTGTTTCATAATCAATTCTAAGTAACACAGCGATCGCCGCTGACATCACTAATAAACTCGATCCCCCGTAACTAATCAGTGGGAGAGTTAGACCTTTTGTTGGCAACATACCCGCAGCAGCACCAACGTTAACTAATGCTTGGAAGGTAAACCAAATACCGATAGCACATGCGAGATAACCACCAAATAATTGTTTGGTCAGTAGCGCTCTACGCCCCACCATCATCGCTCTAAATGCCAACATAAAGACCATCAGTAAAACCAGTACGACGCCCACATAACCAAGCTCTTCGGCGAGTACGGAGAAAATAAAGTCGGTATGCGCTTCAGGTAAGTATTCTAGTTTTTGTACTGAGTTACCCAAACCTTGTCCTAAGAGCTCCCCTCGACCAAATGCCATCAGTGACTGTGTTAGCTGATATCCACTACCAAACGGGTCATCCCATGGATTTAAGAATGACGTTACGCGGCGCAAACGATAAGGCTCGAAAACAATTAAAGCCAGTACCCCTACGCCACAAGCTGCGATACCAATAATAAATGGTGCTAAACGAGCTCCCGCTAAAAACAGTAATCCCAGCGTTGTCACAACCAGTACAACCACCGTTCCTAAATCCGGCTGTAACAGTAGCAGCAACGCCATCATGATCAAAATACACATCGGTTTTACAAAACCAAAAAACTTGGTGCGTACCTCGTCTGACTTACGGACTAAATAACTGGATACATAGCAAAACAAGGCAAATTTTGAAATTTCGGCGGGCTGAATTTTCACAATACCAATGTCAATCCAGCGCGATGCCCCGTTAACTGAGCTTCCCGCAACTAATACCACTGCCAACATGGCTAACGCGCCCATCAGCAAGATAAAACTGTATTTTTCCCATGTTGCCATTGAGACACGCATCACTCCTAAAGCAAGGAGGAATGCGACAACTAAATACACCACATCACGTTTTGCAAAATAAAATGGGTCATCGGTTAATCGCTGCCCGACTGGCATTGATGCGGATGTCACCATAATGAAACCAACTGCTGCCAAACCGAATGCTAACCAAACCAATGTACGATCGTAGAGTGTCGAGCCTGAAATCACGCCATTCTTTTCACCGATGATCCAGTTTTTTAAACGCAAAGCACCCGGTATGGTCATTAACCTAACTCCTTAGCGAGCTGAGCAAACACATCACCACGTTGCTCAAAGCTTTTAAACTGATCTAAGCTGGCACATGCAGGGGATAACAGCACCATATCGCCCGATTTCAAGAGCGGCGCAATTTGGCGCATACTCTGTTCCATCGTCTCAGTCAGCACTGATTTTTCAGGCGCTAACTGCGCGAGTTGCTGACCATCACGACCGAAGCAGTACAAGCGGTAGTTATCCGCCGCAATATACTTTTTCAATGATGAAAAATCGGCTGATTTACCATCACCACCTAGCAATAGATAGACAGTCCCATCCACGTGCAATCCATTGAGTGCGGCTTCGGTACTGCCCACATTGGTCGCTTTTGAGTCATTAATCCAACGTACACCACGATTGAATAAGACCAACTGGAAACGGTGCACTAAACCGGCATACTCTTTTAAAACTTGAATGCTCGCTTCACGAGGAATTGCAACGGTATCTGCTAATGCTAATGCCGCCAACGCATTCATATAGTTATGCTGCCCCGTCAAATGCATTTGTGTTACATCCAGCACCACTTCACCTTGAGCCACTAAAACACGTTTTTGAGTATCAAAGTAATAATCGCCACTGTTTAAACCAAAACTTGTGCATTGACTTAACTCTTGGTGATGAGGAAGCGTTAACGGATCCTGCGCATTCACAATGCAATGCTTTGCATTATCATAAATACGTAGTTTTGCCGCACGGTATTGCTCAAGCCCCAATGGGTAGCGATCCATATGATCTTCAGTCACATTCAACACGGTCGCAGCCGCTGCTCGTAGGCTAGACGTAGTTTCTAATTGGAAGCTAGACAGTTCCAACACAAACAGGCTATGCCCTTGATTGAGCAAAGAAACTGCAGGAATACCGATATTTCCGCCCACACCAACGGAAATTCCAGCTGATTTCGCCATTTCTCCCACAAGGGAAGTTACCGTGCTTTTACCATTAGAACCTGTGATTGCGACGATTGGTGCATCTGCTTCACGACAAAACAGCTCAATATCACCAACAATTTCAATACCATTTTTTGCAGCTTCTTGTAGCTGTGGTGTTGCTAGCGCAATACCTGGGCTCGCTACAATCAAATCAGCATGTTGCAACCATTCATTGTTCAGGCTGCCACGATGGCAGGCAACCTGTTCAGGGAGTTTATCAACACCAGGTGGCACAGCACGGGTATCCATCACGCGAGGTACAACCCCACGAGCAAGGAAAAAGTCCACGCAGGAAAGCCCAGTTAATCCTAAGCCAATTATCACGACGTTTTTACCCTGATACTGCTGAGCCTGTGAATGTACCATCTTAACGCACCTTCAATGTTGCCAGTCCAATCAGAACTAACATAAGAGAGATAATCCAGAAGCGCACAATAACGCGTGGTTCTGGCCAACCTTTCAATTCATAGTGATGGTGAATTGGTGCCATACGGAAAATGCGTTGCCCACGTAATTTGAATGAGCCCACTTGTAAAATCACCGACAATGTTTCAACGACAAACACACCGCCCATGATCACTAATAAGAATTCTTGGCGTAGCAGAACAGCAATAGTTCCTAGCGCACCACCTAAAGCTAATGAGCCAACATCACCCATGAAAACTTGTGCAGGGTAGGTGTTAAACCATAAGAACCCTAAACCTGCCCCAACAATCGCGGTACACACAATCACTAACTCACCCGCATGTGGTAAGAATGGAATGTGCAGATAGTTAGCAAAGTTAACGTTACCTGTTGCCCATGCGACTAAGGCAAAACCCGCAGCAACAAACACGGTTGGCATGATCGCTAAACCATCTAAGCCGTCTGTTAAGTTAACGGCGTTACTGGTTCCAACGATAACGAAGTAAGCCAGTAAAATGTACAACACACCTAATTGCGGCATCACATCTTTAAAGAACGGAACAACCAGCTGAGTCGCTGGCGTGTCTTTACCAATGGCATACATAGAAAAGGCAACAACTAATGCAAGCACGGATTGCCAGAAATATTTCCAACGAGCAATCAAACCACGGGTGTCTTTTCTCACCACTTTGCGATAATCATCAACAAAGCCGACAATACCGTAACCCACTAACACCAGCAGCACACACCAAACATAAGGATTGTCTAAACGCGCCCATAACAGCACAGACATACAAATAGAAAACAGGATCAAAATCCCGCCCATGGTTGGCGTACCACGTTTACTGAAGTGAGACTCAGGACCTTCATTACGGACAACTTGACCAATCTGCATTTTTTGCAGGTAAGCAATGAGATGTGGTCCCATCCACAAAGCAATAATTAATGCTGTCAGCAAACCGACAATGGCTCTGAACGTCAAATAGGAAAAGACGTTAAAAGCAGAAAATTTATGGACTAATAATTCGGCTAACCAGACTAACATTCGAAGCACTCCTTCAATGCATTCACAACATCTTCCATCGCGGAGCTGCGTGAACCTTTAACTAAAATAGAAACAACATCATTCTGCTGTGCTAGCGGAATTAGTCGGGTTAATAAATCTTGTTTCACTGTGAAGTGCTCACCGCGCTCGCTAGATTGGCTAATGATTTCGCTTAGCTGTCCAACACTCAGCACTTTATCTAAACCTGCTTGTTTCGCTGCTAAACCAACGCGCTCATGACACTCATGGGCGTAATCACCAAGCTCCCCCATATCGCCAGCGACTAAAATGCGATAACCGGGCATTTTTGCCAGTACATTAATCGCGGCAATCATTGAACCGTCATTTGCGTTATAGGTATCATCCAGCACCACTTTGGTATCGCTCAAGCGTACTGGGAATAAGCGCCCCGGTACTGCCTTTGTCGTCACTATACCTTGCTTGATATCTTCTAAGGTTGCCCCTACAGAGATAGCTAATGCACTCGCGGCTAAAACATTCGCGATATTATGCACACCGGGTAATGGCAACGTAATTTCAACCTGCCCTACTGGAGTATGTAGTGTGAAATCCGTTGTGAGCTGTTTAATTTGAATATTGGACGGGTAAAAATCCGCTTTCTCAGTCAGTGAGTAATACCAAACTGTTTGGCGTGAACCAAACTGCCACTTATCTGAATAACTGTCTAAGTTCACAATCGCCGTGCCTTCTTCAGGCAAACCTTGGTAAATTTCACCTTTGGCTTTTGCGACACCTTCTGGAGAGCCAAAGCCAGCAAGATGCGCACCAAATAAATTATTAACGAGTGCAGTTTCTGGCTTAACGATATTGGTTGTGTATTCAATTTCATGTGGGTGATTCGCCCCCATTTCGATGACCGCAAATTGATACTCATCGGTTAAACGAAATAGCGTTAGCGGAACACCAATATCATTATTCAGATTACCTGCGGTATATAACGTGTTACCACGTTGCCCCAAAATTGAGGCGGTCATTTCTTTGACTGATGTTTTACCGGAAGAACCTGTCAGCCCTACCACTCTGGCTTTAGATTGTTGGCGAACCCATCCTGCAACTTGCCCCATGGCAATACGGGTATCTTCCACAATCACTTGCGGGCAATTAACGTCCAATTGGTGGTCAACTAACAGTGCTGTCGCGCCTGCCTCAACCACTTGACCGGCGAACTCATGAGCATCAAAACGCTCACCTTTTAAAGCAATAAACAGGCAGCTAGCTTCAATTTTACGGCTATCAGTGCTGACATTTAACAGAATCAGGTCATGATTAGTCGCATTAATAATGCGCCCTTGAGTCACTTGTGCCAGTTGGTTTAAGGTGATTGGGATCATGCCATCACCCCCAATAATCTCGCGACGGTTAAGCGGTCTGAATAATCTAAACGACGTGAACCAATGATTTGATAATCTTCATGACCTTTACCTGCCACTAAAATCACATCATCAGGCTGTGCTTGTAAAATCGTGTTAGTCACTGCTTCTGGGCGACCAGGGATGGCTAGAACTCGGCTAGAATCTAAAATACCTGCCATGATGTCATTAATAATATCCAACGGATCTTCGCTACGTGGATTATCGTCAGTGATCACAACTTTATCCGCATACTGCTCAGCAGAAGCACCCATTAAAGGACGTTTCCCTTTATCTCTGTCCCCACCGCAACCGAATACACACCACAGTTTGCCTTTACAATGTAAACGGGCTGCTGCTAGCGCTTTTTCTAAGGCATCCGGTGTATGAGCATAATCAACAACTACCGTCGGTTTACCCGTTACACTGAACACTTCCATACGCCCACAAACTGGCATTAACGCATTGGTCGTGGCGAGGAGTTTTTCTAATGGGTAATCCATCATCAGTAGGGTTGCCATCGCCAGCAATAAGTTGCTTACGTTAAACGCGCCCATTAATGGGCTTTCAAATGAACCATTACCCCAAGTCGACGCAAAATGAATCGTTGCACCTTTATCGTGGTAATCGACATCCGTTGTTTTTAACCATGGACCTTGCCAGTTGGCAGGGATGCTATCTTCCATGGTCACTGCACAAGCTTGCGGTAAACGCTGTAACCATTTCAGTCCTACTTCATCATCGGCATTAATAATTTGAGTTTTTGTGTGATGAGTAGAGAACAGCAGCCATTTTGCGGCTTCGTAGTTTGCCATATCGCCATGGTAATCAAGGTGATCACGACTTAAATTAGTGAAAACAGCCGCATCGAATTGTAATGCAGCAACGCGCCCTTGAACTAAGCCATGGGAAGACACTTCCATCGCGGTCAACGTGGCTTTTTTATTTAGTAATTGGGTCAGTTCCAGTTGAATATCAACCGCTGAGCCTGTGGTATTCTCGCTTGGAGAAACATGCCCCAGAATCCCATTCCCCACAGTCCCCATGACCGCAGAGGTTTCGCCTAACCCTTTTGCCCATTGAGCAATTAATTGCGTCGTCGTGGTTTTACCGTTAGTCCCGGTCACACCCACTAGTTTCATTTGGGAGGAAGGTTGATGGTAGAACTCACCCGCTAATGCAGATAAACGATTATTTAGGTCGTTAAGATAAATGACAGGCACACCATGAACAAAGCGAATTTCGCCTTCTTCAGCTTCGCCGTGTGCTTCTGCGATCACCGCAGAAACCCCTTGAGCGATAGCTTGAGGAATATAGTGTCTACCATCTGACTGATGGCCTTTTACTGCAATAAACAGATCACCCGCGGCAGCCTTACGACTGTCTAGCGTCATCTCTCGTAAAGAGATATTTGTTGTACTCACACCAAATGGGGCGAGGAGTTCACAAAGATTACGATCTGCCACTTTTAACCTCTTTTTGACTGTTCACGATTTCACTTTTATCGTCTGTTTGCAATGCATCTGGCTCCACATTCATGAGACGTAAAACCCCACCCATGATAGAACCAAAGATAGGTGCGGATACCGCACCTCCGTAGTACTTACCGGCTTTTGGATCGTTGATTAACACAACGAGCGCATAGCGCGGATTGCTGGCTGGTGCAACCCCGGCGGTATAAGCGATATATTCATTGATATAACGCCCTTCAGGTCCGACTTTCTTCGCGGTACCTGTTTTAATTGCAATACGATAGCCTTTAATTGCGGCACGCGTTCCCCCGCCACCAGGCAGAGCAACGCTTTCCATCATGTGCACGACAGTGCGCATTATTGGCTCTGGAAATACTCGGGTCCCCGGAACAGGCGGGTCGACTTTCGTAATCGATAATGGGCGATATACCCCAAAGCTACCGATCGTTGCATAGGCACGCGCAAGCTGTAATGGAGTCACCATTTGCCCGTACCCGAAAGAAAAGGTGGCCCTTTCTAAATCAGACCACCGTGTTTTTTTACTTGGAAAGATGCCACTACTTTCCCCGACTAACCCCAGATTAGTCGGCTTACCAAACCCAAAGCGGCTATACACGTCCACCAGCTCTGTGGCAGGCATCGCTAACGCTAATTTTGAAACACCAACGTTACTCGACTTCTGTAAAATACCGGTAATTGATAACTCTGCGTAACGCGCAACGTCTTTAATTTCATGTCCATTAACGCGGTACGGATAGGTATTCAAGACCGTATTTTCTTTAATAATTTTATTGTTCAACGCACTCATCACAACGAGTGGCTTCACCGTAGAACCTGGTTCAAAAATATCGGTGATAGCCCGGTTACGCATGGAGTCCATCGGCGTACCCGCAAGGTTATTTGGGTTATAGGATGGACTGTTTGCCATCGCTAAAATTTCCCCTGTATTCACGTCCACAAGGATAGCAACACCCGATTCTGCTTTGTTCTCTTGAACCCCTTTTGTTAGCTCACGATACACAATAGATTGAATGCGCTCATCAATACTGAGCATCAAGTTATGCGCCGCTTGGCTATCAACGGAGGAAACTGTTTCAATAACACGTCCATTACGGTCTTTACGTACCGTACGCTCACCTGGAGAGCCTTTTAACCAGCGATTAAAGCTTTTTTCTACACCCTCAATACCTTCACCATCAATATTGGTCACCCCTAATAAGTGGGCAGTGACTGGACCTGATGGATAATATCGGCGAGATTCTTTACGTAAATAGATCCCCGGAACTTTTAATTTGCGGACGTATTCACCAATGGAGGGGTTAACTTGTCGAGCGAGGTAAACAAAGCGCCCTTTCGGGTTAGCTGAAATTTTAGTGGTAATTTGTTCAAGTGGGATTTCTAGTGCATCTGCGAGGGCTTTCCAATGTTCATCATTCGTGATCCCGCCTTTTTCAAAGACTTCTTTAGGATCTGCCCAGATAGCATTCACAGGAACACTCACCGCTAACTGACGCCCTTCTCGGTCACTGATCATACCGCGAGCTATCGAAACTTCTTGAACTCGAAGGGAGCGCATGTCCCCTTCTTTTACCAGTTTTTCTGGTGCAATAATTTGTAGGTACGCAACACGAGTCAGTAATCCTGCTAATGCCAACCCAATACATCCACACAACAAAACAAAACGCCAGCGAACAAAGCTGGTGACTTCTTCTGTTTTCTTGTTCTTAGCGGGTTTGGTTGCTTTCATTCTTAACCTTCGTTATTGCTTGGAAACAATAATGTTTTCTTGGGATGGCTCCACATGAACCATACGTAATTTTTCAACAGATAAACGCTCAACACGACTGTGACTCGCCAACGCATTTTCTTCGAGGATCAAGTTGCGCCATTCAATATCAAGAAAGTCTTTCTCTTCATAAAGCTTATCTTTCGCGGCTGTCAGCAGTCGTGTTTCATGAGCGGTGGTGACCACAAACACAGCGCTAATGATTATCGCGGCTAACAAGATCATTGGAATGATCCCGTAGCGAAATAAATCGCGCCCAATAACCCTTGCTAGACTGTGTCTTTCTGGTGTCATTTACTCTACCGCTCTCTCTGCAAAACGTAACACCGAGCTACGTGCTCGTGGGTTTTCATCAATTTCTAACTCAGACGGTTTCATCTTGCCTAATGCACGTAATTTCGCCGCACCCAGCTCTTTGATTTGTGCCTCTGTTAACGGAATCCCCGCAGGAACAGAAGGTCCGGTACTATTTTGACGAATAAAGCGTTTTACTAATCTGTCTTCCAATGAATGGAAGCTAATCACCGATAAACGCCCTTCTGGTGCTAATACAGACATCGCGCCATTTAATGCTTTCTCAATCTCTTCCAACTCGCTATTAATATAGATTCGAATAGCTTGGAAGCTTCGAGTTGCTGGGTGCTTATGTCGGTCTTTAATCGGACTGACTTTTGCAATCAATTCAGCCAAATGGCGTGTGCGCGTTAAGGGCTCTTCTTCTGGATTATGATTACGCTCTACAATCGCTCTTGCGATGCGCTTTGAAAAACGCTCTTCACCAAATGTTTTCAATACCCATGCAATGTCATCCGCTTCAGCTGTCATCAGCCATTGCTGCGCTGATTGACCGCGGGTTGGGTCCATTCGCATATCCAGAGGTCCGTCACGCATGAATGAGAATCCACGCTCTGGATCATCTAACTGCGGTGAAGACACACCAAGATCCAGTAACACACCATCAATCTTGCCGGCTAAGCCTTCTTCCTCTACATAGTCTGCAATCGCTGAAAACGGACCATGCTTAATCATGAAACGCGGGTCATTAATCTCTTGAGCGGCTTTAATCGCTTCTGGGTCACGGTCAATCGCAATTAAGCGGCCTTGTTCTCCCAGTTGGCTTAAAATCAGGCGAGAGTGCCCACCGCGACCAAATGTGCCATCAATGTAGATACCATTTGGTTTGATATTTAAGCCATTTACTGCTTCATCAAGCAGTACTGTTACGTGTTTAAATTGCTGCTGTGTCATTGTTATAGTGACAAATCCTGTAGACGGGCGGACAGTGGTTCGTCGGCTTGACGTTCAGCAGCGATGTCATTTTCCACTTGCTGATACCACATTTGTTCATCCCAAATTTCAAATTTATTTATTTGGCCTACCAACATGACCTCTTTTGTTAGCCCTGCGTGTTGACGCAGCGTGCTAGCTAGCAAAAGACGTCCTGCATTGTCTATCTGACACTCACTGGCATGACCAAGTAAAAGGCGCTGTACTCGACGTTCTGCGGGATTCATGGTGGATAGCTTAGAAAGCTTTTCCTCAATGATTTCCCATTCAGGTAAGGTATAAAGCAATAGGCATGGCTGGTGAAGGTCAATGGTACATACCATTTGCCCTTTGGATTCCTCGCTCAGCATTCCTCGATAACGAGTCGGCACGGTTAGTCGCCCTTTGCTGTCGAGATTAACCAGTGTTGCCCCACGAAACATACCTGATTTATCCCCTTTATTTCCAACTGCCCCACTTTACCCCACAATTCTCCACTTATAAAGTTTACGAATGGTATGAAAACGTTGTCAAGCCAGCCGCACGTAGCTTTAGCTTTATTTACAGAACGTTTTAGAAAAGAAAAAGTTGGAAAAATTCTTACTTGGAAAGAAAAAGAGAAATAACGAGTTGATATAATTCACTTATTTTATAAAACGCAGGTAAAACATATTTAAATCTATTTCATTGCTGCAAAATCATACAAATTTGAGTAAATGATATATACGTCTCATTTTTAATCAGTTTATTTCGTGTCTATTCTTTACCTTTTGATCATCATTTATTGATGATTATTTAATCAAAACTACCAAATAATACGTATTTGCATATAAAATCATTGTATTTCAACAAATTAAACAACTGTTTTAATTCACAGTGTTATTTTATTTACAATAATTCCTTCAACATATGCATCGGTTTTTTTATGGGTTAAAAAAATTTAATTCATCAAAGAACCGCTTAATGCAAAATAATCAAAAAAAGTATTAAGAAAATTCCTAAAGTGAAATATTTACAGGGTATCTTAATAAATAAATCGTAATTGCCCCTAAATCTTCACCAAAAAAAAGCCCCTAATAGATAGGGGCGGATATATTACTAAGAATTGTGGTTAACATCACTAACTATTAAACTGGTTTTTGCATCAGTGGATAAGGTTTATCCACTACTGTTTGCGACCTAAACTACCGCGACGACATAAGTCCCTACGAATACGACGAATTCCAGTTTCTGGCTTCTGTTTTTCATCTAGGCTAGCTAATACCAATTCTAAAGTACGTTCTGCTATGTCACGGTGGCGCTGCGCAAGTGATAGCACTGGGCAACCCAGAAAATCCAGTAATTCATTATCACCAAAGGTGCTAATAACCATATTTTCAGGTAAGCGCCCA
This sequence comes from Providencia sp. PROV033, assembly GCF_028484855.1. NCBI lineage: Bacteria > Pseudomonadati > Pseudomonadota > Gammaproteobacteria > Enterobacterales > Morganellaceae > Providencia > Providencia sp. PROV033. The sequence goes on from NZ_JAMPSW010000044.1 coordinate 27,676, forward strand.
TTACGTTTCAGCGCTACGTCCAACACACCTTGCAGTAAAGAGAATGACGTAGTGAATAGCGCATCTGGCATCGAGTTGCCGCTATCTAGCCAGTTCGAAAAAACATCAGCGGCAGCATCGCGCTCGTAGCTGTTTGCGTATAAATAATTGACTTCGCGAGTATCGCCTTCCCACGCTTTACGAAAACCTTGTTCACGTAAATAGCTGACAGAGAGCTCAGGTAATGCCCCAAGATACAGAACCGATTCCGCAGGAAATTTTCGTAATTCTTTGGAGATCATCAGCGCATCTTCTTGGTCATCACCCACAACACTAATGAAATGCTCTTTTTCTAATGCTCTATCCAGTGCAATGATAGGTAACGAGCGATTCGCCCATCGTTGATAGAATGGGTGCTCTGGGGGTAATGCAGTAGAAACGATAATCGCATCGACTTGACGCTGAAGTAAGTGCTCCACACAACGAATTTCGTTATCAGGCTGGTCTTCTGAGCAAGCAATTAAAAGCTGGTATCCGCGCTGACGAGCCTGTCTCTCAAGATAATTGGCTATACGGGTATAGCTGGTATTCTCAAGATCAGGGATCACAAGCCCGATTGACCGAGTACGACCAGCACGTAAGCCTGCTGCTACTGCGTTTGGATGGTAATTGTGCTCTCTGACGACTGCCATCACTTTTTCTACAGTTTTATCGCTGACTCGATACTGCTTGGCCTTGCCGTTGATCACATAACTAGCCGTTGTGCGGGAAACACCCGCTAGACGGGCTATTTCATCCAGTTTCACATTAACCTCTTTGCTATTTGGGAAACAGCCCCGAGTCATTCGGGGCTTTAATTCGCTCTATTCTACCTGTGGCTGACAAATTTTTCATCGCATAATTTTATCGCCACGAGAAACTCCGACGATCCCAGAACGGGCAACTTCAACAATTTCAGCAACGCTACGTACCGCCTCAAGAAATGCATCTAGTTTATCGCTTGTTCCTGCTAGCTGAACGGTGTACAGCGTTGGCGTCACGTCGACGATTTGTCCGCGGAAAATATCGGCACTTCGCTTAATTTCATCACGTCCATAACCGGAGGCTTGTAGCTTCACTAACATGATTTCACGCTCGATATGAGCTGATGCGGTGAGTTCACTCACTCTCAGTACATCCACTAACTTATGAAGCTGTTTTTCTATCTGCTCAAGTACTTTCGCATCCCCTTTCGTCTGGATAGTCATCCGCGATAATGTCGGATCGTCAGTCGGAGCGACAGTTAAACTTTCAATGTTATAACCGCGCTGGGAAAAAAGCCCAATAACGCGAGATAAAGCACCTGATTCATTCTCTAATAATACCGATAAAATACGACGCATGATCAGGTCCTCTCCGTTTTACTTAGCCACATTTCATCCATTGCTCCACCACGGATCTGCATTGGGTAGACATGTTCGGTTTCATCAATATTAATATCCACAAACACTAATCGTTGATTCTCATTCACTTCGACTAACGCTTGTTTGAGTTTATCTTCTAGCTCATCAGGAGAAGCGATTGAAATACCCACATGCCCATACGCCTCAGCAAGTTTGGTAAAATTCGGCAATGACTGCATATAGGATTGCGAATGGCGACCTTGGTAAATCATATCCTGCCACTGTTTTACCATGCCTAAGAAACCATTATTCAAGTTCAGAACTAGCACCGGTAAACCATATTGCAGCGCGGTTGAAAGTTCTTGGATATTCATTTGAATACTGCCATCCCCCGTCACACAGACAACTGTGGATTTAGGATGCGCTAGCTTCACGCCCAATGCCGCTGGTAGACCAAAGCCCATGGTGCCCAAGCCACCTGAGTTAATCCAATGTCGAGGTTTATCAAAGGGATAATAAAGGGCGGCGAACATTTGGTGCTGTCCAACATCTGAAGTTACGTAAGCTTCCCCATTAGTTAAACGGTAGATCGTTTCAATGGCCTGTTGAGGCTTCACTTTATTCGGATTTAAGGTGTATTTGAGGCACTGTTTTTCCCGCCAAACGCTAATTTCTTTCCACCAAGTTTGCAACGCCGTCGCATCCTGATCTGCAGCCACATGATCCAACTGTGCGATCATCTGCTCCAACGTTAATTTGGCGTCGCCAACGATAGGAATATCCGCTTTTACTGTCTTAGATATCGAGGTTGGGTCCACATCAATTTGAATCACTGTCGCATTAGGGCAATATTTTTCTAAATTGTTCGTTGTTCTGTCGTCAAAACGCACCCCAACCGCAAAAATAACATCCGAATGATGCATCACTTTATTGGCTTCATACGTGCCATGCATCCCAAGCATACCGACTGATTGCGCATGCGTTTCAGGGAATGCACCAAGTCCCATCAATGTTGATACGACTGGCAGTTGGAGCTTTTCCGCTAACGCCATGAATTCAGCCGAACAATTCGCATTAATCGCCCCGCCACCGACATACAGCACCGGTTTTTTGGCCGCAACTAATTTGCTCAATGCTTTCTTAATCTGCCCTTTATGACCTTGTAACGTTGGGTTATATGAACGCAATGAAACCGATTCCGGGTAGCGATACGGGTATTTTGCAGCGGGATTTACAGTATCTTTCGGAAAATCGATCACTACGGGACCTGGACGTCCACTTGCGGCAATATAAAAAGCTTTCTTGATGGTTTCGGGGATCTCTTTGGCGTGTTTAATTAAAAAACTGTGTTTCACAATCGGGCGTGAAATACCCACCATATCGCATTCTTGGAATGCATCGTTCCCGATCAAAGAACTCGCTACCTGCCCCGATAAAATAACCATTGGCACAGAGTCCATATATGCTGTTGCGATCCCTGTAATCGCATTCGTGGCACCCGGACCCGAAGTCACTAAAACAACGCCGACATCCCCCGTTGAGCGGGCATAACCATCAGCCATGTGCACCGCAGCTTGTTCATGACGAACGAGAATATGTTCAACACCCCCAACCGTATGCAGTGCATCGTAAATATCCAGGACAGCACCGCCTGGATATCCAAATACATGTTTAACGCCTTGGTCAATCAATGATTTGACGACCATTTCTGCTCCCGACAACATCTCCATGAGTTTGCCCTCAGACTATTTGCAAGTTAACAGAGAGCCTAACGACCCTCTTTAATTTTTATTAAGTTAGTCATAAATTCAGCTATTAACATATCCCTCCCACATAAGGGACGCAAATTTGATTTCACACAGAAATTAAAGAAGATTTCGTTTTGTCTTGAACATGAAATTTCAGCAGATGCATTGACTAGTTTTCAATCGAAATAGAGCTGAAATAACTAAAAGGTCAGCAAAAATAGTCGCAACACGGATTTCACGAAATTGTGGATAAAACAAAACCCCCCAGGAATAACCACTGAAGGGCTTAGAAATAACAATGAACGACTGAATTACTCTTGATACATAGACTCAATTTCGAGTCGATAACGTTCAGAAATAATTTTCCGGCGTAATTTAAGCGTTGGGGTTAACTCACCTTTCTCCATAGAAAAATTCGTCGGCAACAATGTAAAACGCTTCACTTGATGGAAATGCTCTAGATTCTTTTGCAAATCCTTTAAGCGACTTTCAAACAACGCTACTATTTTTGAATCTTTGAGTAATTCCAAACGATCACGGTATTTTAAGTTAATCGAGTTTGCGTACTCTTCAAGGCTATCATAACAAGGCACAATTAATGCGGAGACGAATTTGCGCGCATCCGCAATCACCGCAATATGCTCAATAAATCGATCTTGACCAAGAACACCCTCAATCACTTGCGGCGCAATATATTTACCATTAGACGTTTTCATTAAATCTTTTAGTCTATCCGTAATATATAAATTTCCGTGGGCATCAATTTTACCTGCATCGCCTGTACGCAACCAACCATCCGCAGTAAACGTATCAATCGTTTCTTGTGGGCGATTGTAGTAGCCCTTCATGACCACAGGACCTTTGACTTGAATTTCGTCATTTTCTCCAATACGCACAGAAATAGCAGAAAGTGGCGTACCAATAGAGCCTAATGGATATTTATTGTCTTCCCAACATGAAACCGTTGCACAGGTTTCACTCATTCCATAACCATATTTAATATCCACACCCGCAGAGAGGAAAAAGGCAATCACATCATCATCGAGACGCGCGCCTGCGGCTGGCATAAAGCGAATACGCCCACCTAGTCCTTGACGAATTTTGCTCAAAACCAGTTTGTCCGCTAATGCGTACAATGGCTTATTCAGGAATGACAGCGACTGACCTTTCGCCATCCTCTTGACTTTCTGTTTCCCAATCGCAATCGCCCATTTAAAAATCATGCGGCGCATTAATGGTGCTTGGGATACCTTGCTTTGTATTGCGCTATAGACTTTTTCATAGAAGCGCGGCACGGCACACATAACGGTCGGTTTAACCTCAGCAAGCGCCTCTTTCACCATGTTGGTGTTGGTTAAATAGACATTACGTGCACCACTGTGCATCACATAAAAACTCCATGCACGTTCAAAAACATGAGAAAGTGGCAGGAAGCATAAAGAAACATCCTCTTCTGACAACTCTAAGCGGTTGTCATGAAGGTAAAGCTGGGATGCCATATTGTAATAATCCAGCATCACCCCTTTCGGCTCGCCCGTCGTGCCCGAAGTATAGATAATCGTAAATAGGTCGCTTAAGTTTTGTGCTGCAATACGTGCATCCAACTCTGCTTGATAATCCGGTTGAGCTAGGGACATAAATGTGGACAAGTGCATGCTGTTTGCCACTTGGCTGTCGAGCTCAACATTTTCATCTAATGCAATAATAGCGGTTAACTGAGGGCAATGAGTTAATAACTGGCAAGCAACGTGATATTGCTCTTGAGAGCCAACAAAGAGGATTCTAATGTTGGCATCATTAATGATATAGGCGGCTTGGTCAACACTGCTCGTTGCATATAGCGGAACAGTCACAGCTTTAATGTGCAGTACTGCAATATCAACCAAAGACCAATTCATACTGTTTTGAGCAAAAAGCCCAATATTCTCTTGTGGAGCAACATTCATTGCCAAGAGCTGGCGAGCAATATCGGTGGTTTTTGTATCCACTTCTGCCCAAGTTAGCTCAGACTGGTGTCCGTTGTCCCATTGACTGAAAGCTATCCGATCCGCTGACTCGCTCGCGTCCATTCTGGAACGTATGCGGTTAACTATATGATATGGATATAGATTCTCAGTTATCAACGTGTATTCCCTATAGGTCATTTAAGTTTTAAGTCATTCGGTACACTCACAAATAACTTAATCTAATACTTTTTATTATTTTCAGCTTACAACTGTTAGCTGAATGACTGGAGTGTATAGCGGAAAGATGAGTGAGGAAAGGAATAAAATGTAAATTTTTCGCAAATGCTACAGACGCTACAAAACTCGCCATTGTTTTCACTCTGGCGAGTTAAAATTACCGCTAAATAAATGAGACTGAGTTAGCTTACAGCTGTTCGATCATTTGACAAAATTGCGCTTTCATCCATTGATGACCTTTATCACGCGCGGTAGATTCATGCCACGTTAAATAGCATGGGCGCGTCTTCTCTTCCCACGGCAATGACAGCATACGCAACTGTAGTTGATTCGCATGGT
>NZ_JAMPSW010000045.1:0-24427 GCF_028484855.1 Providencia sp. PROV033
GAAAAGTATTGCATAATTTACGTATATTTTATTAAGGGAAGTGTTTAAAGGAGTTAAGTGGCGAGGTTATTCTCATTATAGTTTGCACATCAACCTACACTCTTTCATTTATTGGCGTATTATAGAGGCAAATTGGTCATACTTTCAGACGGATAAATTATGTTGCTGCGTTCAGGGGTAGCATTGGCTATCTTTTCCTACATCCTTTGGGGGATAACCCCGCTGTTTTATCGACTGTTACCTGATGCTCAAGCCATGGAGTTGCTGGCTCAACGATTGATCTGGTCTATTCCCTTTTTATTTGTTATTCGATTACTTATCAAAAACAAATCATTATGGAAGCAAGTATGGGCGGACAAACGCTCGATAGTGTTATGTCTTTTTAGTTCTTCCATTATGGCGGTGTCGTGGACGACATTCACTTATGCCTTAACGCACGGGCAAGTACTTGCCGCGAGCTTGGGCTACTTTATTAACCCGCTATTTTCCATCTTGCTTGGCGTGATTTTTTTACGGGAACGTTTGGTCTTTGCTGAAAAGTTGGCTGTCGTGTTTATTTTTTCAGGAGTGGTTTACCAAATTATTCAATATGGCGAGCTACCTGTTTTAGCTTTAGTGATGGGGAGCGCATTTGCGGTTTATGGATTGATCCGCAAATTTATCCGCTTTGATGTCATTACGTCTCTATTCTTGGAGGCCTTATGGCTATTACCACTGGCAGTCGGTATCACTTGGTGGTTATCTGCCCATGGTATCAGTGCAGTAGCAAACGGGGATTGGCAAACGAAAATACTCTATATGCTAGCGGCACCTGTTACTATCATTCCACTCTTGTTCTTTACCGCAGCTATTAAGCGCACAACGCTGACGGTTATTGGCTTAGCACAGTATATAGAGCCAACCATTCAATTCTTATTAGCGGTGTTCCTGTTTAATGAAGTGTTCGACTGGGTTAAAGGTGTGAGCTTCACCCTTATTTGGATTGGTTTACTATTCTGTGTCTTAGCGTTGTTGCATAAGCGCTATGGCAAGGGATCTCGCCGCCAACCGTATGTGACGGGGCGTGATGAGCCACCACAAATTTAGCCTGTAATTTTAAGCGATTAGCGTTATTTTCTAGTCGGTATATTGCCTATTGGCTCTTCGATGATAGTCAGGGCAAACGATTGCGTATATAATCCCAACCATCTTTTTATACATTATCTTTTTAAGCAGCAAAATTAATCTCTTGGGATATAAGGTCATTATCATGAGCCAATTAGGTACTGCACTTTGTTCTAGCGCGACAAAAGTTATGCTTCTCGGATCTGGGGAGTTAGGTAAAGAAGTGGCGATTGAGTGCCAGCGTTTAGGTATAGAAGTGATTGCGGTCGATCGTTATGACAACGCACCTGCTATGCATGTTGCTCATCGCAGCTATACTCTCAATATGCTAGATGGCGACGCATTGCGGCAGTTAGTGGCGAGCGAAAAACCGGATTTTATTGTGCCAGAGATTGAAGCCATTGCGACAAAAACCTTGGTTGACTTAGAGCGACAAGGGCAGAAGGTTGTACCCTCTGCGAATGCTGTTTACCTCACGATGAATCGTGAAGGAATTCGCCGTTTAGCGGCTGAAGAGTTGCAACTACCCACCTCTGAATACCGTTTTGTAGAAACCAAAGCGGACTTTGAAGCTGCTGCCCATGAAATTGGTTTCCCATGTATTGTCAAACCGGTGATGAGTTCTTCAGGCAAAGGGCAGAGCGTGATCCGTTCCGCGGAGCAGTTAGACAGTGCGTGGAACTACTCTCAAGAAGGCGGTCGAACGGGTCAAGGACGCGTTATCGTCGAAAAGATGGTGAATTTCGATTTTGAAATTACGTTATTAACTATCAACGCGGTAGATGGCGTTCATTTTTGTGCGCCAGTGGGCCATCGTCAAGAAAAAGGTGACTATCGAGAGTCTTGGCAGCCACAGACCATGAGTGACGTTGCTTTGAAAAAAGCGCAAGACGTGGCGAAAAAAATCGTGACAGCGTTAGGGGGATACGGTTTATTTGGTGTGGAATTGTTTGTTTGTGGGGACGAGATTATTTTTAATGAAGTCTCTCCGCGCCCTCATGATACTGGCATGGTAACACTGATTTCCCAAAATCTTTCTGAATTTGCTTTACATGTTCGCGCTTTTTTGGGCTTGCCAATTGGTTCTATTCGCCAATACGGTGCCAGCGCATCAGCGGTTATTTTACCGGAACTTCATAGTCGTAATGTGGTTTTCACGGGAATCGATGAGGCATTAAATTCTGATATTCAATTGCGCTTATTTGGTAAACCGGAAATCGCGGGAACTCGCCGTCTAGGTGTGGCATTGGCGATTGGGGATTCGATAGAGCAAGCGTTAGAGATGGCGAAAGTGGCGGCGGCTAGAGTGAAAGTAACAGGTTAGTGATTATCCCCCGCCTGTTGGGTTTTGGCGGGGGCTTTTTAGGGTGATTATTGTCTATCTTCAATAATCATCGCGGCAGCGCGTTCCGCAATCATAATGGTTGGTGCATTGGTATTGCCACTTGGAATTTCAGGCATCACGGAACAGTCCACCACGCGCAGCTTATTTATTCCGTGAACACGAAGACGTAAATCAGTGACGGAATTTGCAATATCGGTACCCATACGGCAAGTACCAACTGGGTGGTATACGGTTTTACAGAAATTACGTACAAATTCTTCTAATTGACCCTCATCATGCTGAACTTGGGCAGGTGGCATCAACGTATTTTTACTGACAGCTTGTAATGATGGCTGGCTTAACACATCTAAACCAAATTTTACCGCACGTTTGCAACCCTCCATATCTTCAGGATCAGCTAAGTAATTGGCATGAATTTTTAATGGGTCTTGCGGGTTTTGGCTACGCAGTAAAATTTTTCCGCGAGACTTAGGTTGTAAGTAACCGACTTTCAGTGAAAAACCATGAGCGGCGGGTAGAGGCTCTCCCGGTACATCATCCCAGCTATCTAAAATAGGCAAAAAGTGAATTTGCACATCAGGGCGGCCTTGGTTACAGCTGTCTTTAAAGGCGGCGCCTTCTAAAACGTTAGAGGCGAGTAGCCCACTGCGAAATGCCATCCACTCAAAACCATGCTTGATAGCGGCAAAGCCTTGGTCTGCACCAAATAAGCTGATGGGTTCTTTGGTGGTGACGTTGATGGACATGTGTAGGTGGTCATGAAAGTTTTCGCCTACCGGTAAATTAGCCACTGTTTTGATCCCTAAAGCGGAAAGGTGTTCTTCTGGTCCGATACCAGAAAGCATCAATAACTTCGCGGATCCCATTGCGCCGGAGCAAACCAGCACTTCTTCACGAGCAAAGGCTTCGACTTCGTGACCATTTTTACCTTGGTAAGCCACGCCAACCGCTTGCCCATCGCGAATAATAATGCGATTAACTTGGGTATTAAGTTTGAGAGTTAAACGGTCGCTATTTGCCACTGATTTCAAATAGGTTTTGGAGGTGCTGGCTCTTTCCCCATTATGTGTGGTGGTTTGATAGAAACTGGTTCCTTGTTGGCTCTCGCCATTCAGGTCATTAACGTAAGGTAAACCATGTTCTTGAGCCGCTTGAATGAATGCCATAGAAAGTGGATGGCGATAGCGGTTTTCGCTAACGGGAAGGGGTCCTTCAGTGCCGTGGTATTCACCCGTTAGGCTTTCGTTGCGTTCGGCTTTTTTAAACCACGGTAGAACATCTTGATAACCCCAGCCTTCACAGCCGTACTTTTGTTCCCAGTTATCGTAATCTTGTTTTTGCCCACGAATGTAGATCATACCGTTGACGGAACTACTGCCTCCCAGCACGCGACCCTGAGCAATTTGCATTTTGCGGTTGTTGGCATGAGGTTCTGGTTCGGTTTCATAGGGCCAGCTTTTTTGGGCAATAATTTTTGCGACCCCTGCAGGCATACGGATAAACATGTGGTTATCGCTACCGCCTGCTTCAATGAGCAGCACGCGAGCTTGGGTTTCTTGGATCAGGCGAGCGGCGAGAACACAACCTGCGGAGCCTGCACCGACAATAATATAGTCATATTTTTGTGTGCTCATGTTCACTCTCTTATCTAAATTAACATCAAATCATCATTTATTTAACAATACCCTCTTGAATTATTAATGTATAAATAATGTTCCGTTAGTGTGATTGGCTTCAAAAATAATTTCCTATGTAACTATTTTTGATTTTCTCTATTTATTGTTATTTAAGGAGTAAATATTTATTTTTCGATTTTAGCTCTTAATCGTTATTGTTATTAATAAGTTAATGTTTTGCGTTTTTGACGACTTTTAGTGCTAGAAAGTAAGAATAAAAGTGCAGTTCCATAAAGGAATTGCGTATTGTCTGATACCCATTTTTGTGACTTTGGGAGATTCTGAGTGCTCGATAAAAATGAATGGGTGTTTATCAATGAAAGCGAGACTCATAAAAAGCAGTTTGATGGGATTATGGGGTACGATGTTCATGGCAACAGTGGCTCAAGCCATGCCGATTGAGGACCAATTTCAGCTAATGGCGGAAGGTGAGAGTGAAAAAATCCGTTGCTTTGAATCTTCTTCGCCTTTCCTTTATTGTCTTAAAGGAAGCGTATACACAAAAAGTGGTATTAGACTCGTGGATAAGCACGGTAATGAAGTGTATCAATTTTACTATTTTGATAATGGTCTCGACCCTGAGAGTGAAGGGCTATACCGAATTCGTCAGGGTGAAAAGATTGGTTATGCCAACGCAAGAACTGGAGAGATTGTGATTAAGCCAATCTACGATTGTGCATATCCATTCGAAAACGGTAAGGCCAAGGTTGGTATGAAGTGTCAGCAACAAACAGATGGGGAACATCGCTGGTGGGTAGGCGGTGAATGGCAAGAAATTGTTAATCCTTTGAACATGAAAAATTAGCGTTTTATTCATGTGTTAAGTGCATAAATTTAACAAAAGTCACAATGCAAACATGATTTTAAATATTGTTTAACTTATTGAAATGAAAAATATTTGCAATATAGATCACATTTTTCAAGGGTTTGGCGTCGCTTGAAAACCATTCACTGCAAAAAACTAACCGCTTAATTCTGTATGCCACCACTCAAGGTAACTTTTCTCTTTTCCTGATAGTAATTTCTTACCATACCCACTATGGCAGAACTCAATTTTTCACATTCAAAATCATTCAACCACTGCCTATTAAAAAATTATTTGTTATTCATCGAAAGCGACTAAAACCAACGCTTTCGCCGTTTAATAAATCGCAATTACGCATTAATGGCATGTTCGTTCTACCTCAGAAGGGTGTTCTATGAACAAAAATGGTATTTTAAAACACATTCCATGGATGATCCTCGGGATCATCGGTGCAATCTGTTTGGGTGTTGTCGCGTTAAGACGTGGGGAACACATCAGTGCACTGTGGATCGTCGTCGCTTCCGTGGCGGTGTATCTGATTGCATATCGTTACTACAGCTTATATATCGCTAAAAAAGTGATGCAGCTGGATGAAACACGTGCTACGCCAGCGGTCATTAATAATGACGGCTTAAACTATGTTCCAACCAATAAGAACGTTCTGTTTGGTCACCACTTTGCAGCTATCGCAGGGGCGGGTCCATTAGTGGGACCCGTATTGGCGGCTCAGGTTGGTTATTTACCGGGAACGTTATGGCTGTTAGCTGGGGTGGTCCTTGCGGGGGCTGTGCAGGACTTTATGGTGCTGTTTATCTCCTCACGCCGTAATGGTGCATCCCTTGGTGAGATAGTTAAAGAAGAATTGGGGCCAATTCCAGGTACACTGGCACTGTTTGGCTGCTTCTTAATTATGATCATTATCCTTGCGGTATTAGCATTGATCGTGGTTAAGGCTCTGGCAGAAAGCCCATGGGGTGTGTTCACGGTTTGCTCCACTGTGCCGATTGCGCTGTTTATGGGGATATACATGCGCTATATCCGACCAGGACGTGTGGGTGAAATTGCCGTTATCGGTATTGCACTGTTAGTCGCTTCTATTTGGTTTGGTGGTGTGATTGCTCATGACCCATACTGGGGTCCAGCGCTGACCTTTAAAGATACGACGATTACTTATGCATTAGTCGGTTATGCGTTTGTTTCAGCGTTATTGCCAGTATGGCTGATTCTGGCTCCTCGTGACTACTTAGCGACATTCCTGAAAATCGGGGTTATCGTTGGTTTAGCGGTGGGTATTGTTATCCTGAACCCTGAGCTGAAAATGCCAGCGGTGACACAGTTTGTTGATGGTTCAGGTCCAGTGTGGAAAGGTACACTGTTCCCATTCCTGTTCATCACCATTGCGTGTGGTGCGGTGTCTGGTTTCCACGCCTTAATTTCTTCGGGTACGACGCCAAAACTGCTCGCGAACGAAAAAGATGGGCGTTACATCGGTTACGGTGCGATGTTAATGGAATCTTTCGTGGCTATCATGGCGTTAGTCGCCGCTTCTATCATCGAACCAGGTCTGTACTTTGCAATGAACACTCCACCATCAGCATTAGGTATCACTATGCCTAACCTGCATGAGCTGGGTGGTCCAGATGGCGCTGCAATTATGGCGCAACTGAAAGATGTTTCTGTTCATGCGGCAGCAACAGTGAGTTCATGGGGCTTTGTGATTTCGCCTGAACAAATCATGCAAACAGCAAAAGACATCGGTGAACCTTCTATTCTGAACCGTGCGGGTGGTGCGCCAACCTTAGCTGTCGGTATTGCGTTTGTATTCCACGAAATTATGCCAGCTGCCAACATGGGCTTCTGGTATCACTTCGGTATTCTGTTTGAAGCGCTGTTTATCTTAACCGCACTGGATGCGGGTACCCGTTCTGGTCGCTTTATGCTGCAAGATTTACTGGGTAACTTCGTGCCATTCCTGAAGAAAACCGACTCTCTGTTTGCGGGTATCATCGGCACTGCGGGATGCGTAGGTTTATGGGGTTACTTGCTGTATCAAGGTGTTGTTGACCCTCTGGGCGGCGTTAAGAGCTTGTGGCCACTGTTCGGTATCTCCAACCAGATGTTGGCAGCGGTGGCGTTAGTCCTGAGTACTGTTGTACTGATTAAGATGAAACGCAGCAAATATATCTTAGTGACTGTGTTACCAGCAGTATGGTTATTAATCTGTACAACATGGGCATTAGGACTGAAATTATTCAGCGATAATCCTCAACTGGAAGGTTTCTTATACTTAGCGAAATCTTACAAAGAGAAAATCGCCGCAGGTGGTGCTGATTTAACGGCACAAGAAATTACGAATATGAATCACATTATTATCAATAACTACACCAATGCGGGTCTGAGTATTCTGTTCTTAGTGGTGGTTTACGGTATTATCTTCTTTGGTATCCGTGTGGCAATGAAAGCCCAGAAAAACCCAAATCGTACAGATAAAGAAACCCCTTATGTTCCTGTTCCTAAAGAGGGTGTGAAAGTGTCATCATCACACTAAGGACACAAAAATGATTCGAGATTTTATTCACTCGAAACAGTAAGGGAAGCCCGACATTGTACAAAAATGCAGTGTCGGGCATTTTGCCTTTGGAGAGAGTTATGTTTGGAAACTTGGGTAAAACCGGAAAATATTTAGGTCAGGCGGCTCGAATGCTGGTCGGGATCCCCGATTACGATACCTATGTGCAGCATATGAAAGACAATCACCCAGATAAACCCGTGATGACCTATAAGGAATTTTTTCGTGAAAGACAAGATGCTCGCTACGGCGGTGGTGGTAAAGGCGGATTTCGCTGCTGTTAACGGATAATCCTGTAAACGAATGATCCTATAAATGTATAGCGTGATGAGGGCAATAATGAAACCAATCAATGTAACGATTTTAACGGGCTTTTTGGGCGCAGGGAAAACGACGCTATTGAGCCATATTCTCAATGAGGATCATGGACATAAAATTGCCGTGATTGAAAATGAATTTGGTGAAGTGCCTATCGATAATGCGTTGATTGGCGATCGTGCCACTCAAATTACGACGTTAAGTAATGGGTGTATTTGTTGCAGTCGTTCCAATGAATTAGAGAACGCGCTACTGGATCTATTAGATGGTTTGGACAGCGGTAAACTGGATTTTGACCGTTTAGTCATCGAGTGCACAGGAATGGCTGATCCAGGACCTATTACGCAAACTTTTTTCTCCCATGATGTTCTGTGTGAACGTTATTTATTGGATGGCATCATTACGTTAGTGGATGCGGTACATGCTGATAAACAGCTAAATGATTTCGCTATTGCTCAAGCCCAAATTGGCTACGCCGATAGAATTTTACTGACTAAAACCGATATCGAGCCAAATAACGACGCTTTAATTGAGCGTTTACAGAGAATTAATGCCCGAGCGCCGATTTATCCGGTGGTTCATGGGGATATTAATTTAGATTTGTTGTTAGATATTGAAGGCTTTTTGCTGGATTCAAAACTCAATGTTAAACAGCCGACTTTCCGTTTTGCACCTAAGCAGCAAAATGAGGTGGGCTCCATTGTCTTGGAGTTTGATTATCCCGTTGAGTTGATGGCGGTATCTCAAGTGATGGAAGATTTACTGCTTGGTTTCGCAGATAATTTATTACGTTATAAAGGTATTCTATCCATTATCGATGAACCAAAACGTCTGTTATTTCAAGGTGTCCAGCGCCTGTATAGCGCCGATTGGGATCGGGATTGGGAAGAGGGCGAAAAGCGCAGCAGCGTCCTCGTTTTCATCGGTATCGACCTCCCAGAAGCCGAAATTCGCGAAAAATTCGCTGCACTAGAAACTCAATAAAAACTCAATAAAAACAAAGAAGAAGCTAACAGAAGATTCTAATTCAAAGATATTCGAGTTGTCGCAAGGCGGTAATCGAGTTAAGGGCTAGGAGCATACATAAGTATGTGACTAGCCTTAACGAGTGCAACCAACACAGCGACAGCTCGAAGAGCGAAGAATTAGCGAGCTTTGGAGGACATTATTTCGATTATTTGAATGTCCGTATGCCGCATTGACCCCGCAGCTAACGAACACAAGTTCGCAATCGACTGATCCACATCATCTGACACAATTCCGTCTGAGCCTCTTACGCAGCTATTATCTAGCGCCATCAATACGGCTTTATATGCCGCACTTGCGCTGGTGGAAACTTTCATTGCACAGCTATTGGATGCACCGTCACAGATCATGCCGCTCACGTCGCCGATCATACTGGAAATTGCCATTGCGACCACTTCATAGCGAGCTTCTAATAACCATGCAATCCCTGCGGCAGCGCCCATCGCCGCCGTGGTGGCTGCACATAATGCAGATAATGCAGGTAATTGGTTATGGATATAAATTGCCATCAAATGCGAAAGCATCAGTGCACGGGCTAATTGTTCTTCAGTAGATTGCAAATAATCTGCGGTAACAACCACAGGCATGGTTGCGGCAATACCTTGGTTACCGGAACCGGAATTACTCATTGCGGGGAGTACCGCACCACCCATACGTGCATCGGAGGCTGCCGTTGTGCGGATCATAATTTCGGATAATAAATCTTTGGACAATAAACCGCGGTCACGTTGAGCCTGTAGCGTTTTGCCGATATGCAGGCCGTAGCTATTACGCAAACCTTCTTGAGATAACGCATCATTTAAGTGAGCGGCTTCAAGAATGAAACGAATATCGTCTAAGGGTGCTTGAGTTGCGAACTCATAAACAGCCTTAGCAGTGACTTTAGGTAAGCTGACATCGGTACCACAATCAACGGGATCCCTCGTTTCTGTTTTACTCTCAGTAATATCGAACAGAACCTGATCACCGTGGATAATTTTGACAATATGCGTGTGAGAGCCTGCGATGATCACCGTGGCAGAATCATTTTCGCTATAGACTGTCGCTTCTGAATAAATAACATCATCACAAGGGGATTTAATATCAACGGTGATGGAGCCGTCCGCAAGCATCGCTTTACTGCGTGCAATCGCTTCCGGTGAGGCGGATTTTAATACTTCTAAACCTGCATCGGCATCACCACCAATTGCACCCAGAGCTGCTGCAATGGGTAAACCCACCATTCCTGTTCCAGGGACGGTGACACCCATTCCATTTTTCATTAAGTTTGGGGAAACAAACGCGGCAACGCGAACGACTGGTGATGGCAGATAAGATGCTGCTTTTGCCGCTGCATAAGCAAGGGAAATAGGTTCAGTACAGCCCAGTGCAGGCTTGACGTCTTGTTTAACAGCATTGATAAAATATTGCCAAAGGAGTTCTTCAGTTTGCGTTGCCATGGTGATATCCCTAAAAGTCATGTGGTGATGAAATTATTTTAATAAAGAGGGCGGAGAAAAACTTCACAATGTTTATGGATAAATCGGGATGGGAGAGAAAATTTATCTCTAACTCTGATTCTTAATAGAATATTTTTTTAAATATGATGCCGATCACAAAAATCCTACCTATTTTCATTGGTAGGATTTTGTGAAATTAGCTTTCTAAATCGAGGCGTTTACTTTGCCATTTACGCGAGCGCCAGCGCCACGCATTGGTGAGTCCACGAACCCACTCATCGACAAAGAAACCAATCCAAATACCGATTAACCCCATTTCCATTTTAATACCGAGGAAGTAGCCAAGCGGGATGGCAATGCCCCACATGAACAGGATGGCAGTGAATAATGGGAATTTCGCATCACCAGAGGCGCGTAAGGCATTGACCATAACGATATTGATCGTGCGTCCCGGCTCTAAGAAAACGGATAATAAGAAAATCGGCAGGAGTAGCTGAATAATGCCTTGGTCATCAGTTAAGCTATTCAGGATCGGTGAACGGAATAACCAGAACATAAATACCACACCAATCGTGACGTAAAAGCCCCATTTCAGGCTCTTAAAGGCGCGACGGTATGCATCGTCAAAGCGTTTAGCACCGACTAAATGCCCCACCATAATCTCATTACCGATACTGATAGAGATCCCAAACAGCATAATAAATAACGACAACTGGAAGTAGAGAGTTTGCGCCGCAAGAGCGGTTTCACCCATTAAGCCAATAAACGCAGATGCGGTCATAAAGTGCAGGATCCACACTAAGTTTTCACCCGCAGCAGGTAAACCAATATGCAGGATTTTACTCAGCATTTTGCTTGACCAGTGGATCAGCATCATTGGGGTAAATTTGATTCTTAAACCATAGAACAGCAAGCCGAAGAGTAAAATCACCGCAACTACACGTCCAACTACCGTTGACCATGCGACGCCTTCTAACCCATATTGTGGCAGACCAAAGAAACCATAGAGCACAATCATGTTACCTATCACAGTAATGATGTTGGCGATTAATGTGACCCACATGGCAGGCTGTGCTTTACCATAAACGCGTAAACAAGCTGCGAGAATGATAGAAATAGCTTCAGGAATTAAACAGATACCCAAAATGTGTAAATACGCATACCCATCATCCATTAAGTGGGATGGCGTATTCATGATGGTGAGAATTTTATAGCCAAAAAACAGTGCAATTAAGGCACTGGAAAAACCTAAAATAAAGTTAAAGGCGATGGAGATATGGATTGCTTGGCTGGCTTTGTCACGGCGACCCGCCCCAAGGTATTGGGCAATAACCACACTGCAACCAACACTAATAAAGTTAAAAATAGTAATAAAAAGGTCAAAAACTTGGTTTCCCACCCCCATAGCGGCGAGGTAGGCAGTGGATACATGGCTCACCATGTAGGTATTAATTAATAAGGTGGCCAAATGAAGGAAAATATCAATAAAGATTGGCCAACTGAGGGAATAGAGTGACCTCTCAGTGACATCGGACTGATGCATTAAGAACCTTTGTATATGTTTAAATAAAGGAAAGAACGAGATTTGCTCGGATTCTACCTCTAATCAGTGAAGTAACCTAGTAATAAAAGCCGGATATTTTTAGATAATTAAGCTTTGTTTAATCTACATAAATTTGTTATTGATATGTATCTTGTATTTGAAATATGACATCAGAATGACCGAGGAGTCACAATGACAAAAATTAAAACAGCAATAGTGGGTTACGGCAATATTGGTCGTTATGCACTAGAAGCTGTTCAAGCCGCTGATGATTTCGAATTAGTCGGAATTGTACGTCGTAATACCCAAGATATTCCAGCGGAATTGGCGACATATAAAGTGGTTGATGATATCGAGAAATTAGGCAGTGTGGATGTTGCATTACTGTGTTCCCCGACGCGTGCAATTGGCTCTTTAGCAGAGAAAATTTTAAGCCTAGGTATCAATACCGTCGATAGCTTTGATGTGCACTCTGATATTGTGGCATTAAAACATCAGCTTGACGGTGTGGCGAAGAAACATAACAGTGTATCGATTGTCTCGGCTGGTTGGGATCCGGGTTCTGACTCTATCATGCGTACGTTGATGTTGGCGATGGCGCCGAAAGGGGTGACCTACACCAACTTTGGTCCCGGTATGAGCATGGGACATAGTGTTGCGGCAAAAGCAGTCGACGGTGTAAAAGATGCACTTTCTGTCACCATTCCATTAGGGACAGGCGTTCATCGTCGTATGGTCTATGTGGAGCTTGACGCTGGGGCTAATTTTAACGATGTGGTCAGCGGGATCAAACAAGACAGCTATTTCTCTTCCGATGAAACGCATATTCGCCAAGTTGATAGTATTGATGCATTAAAAGATGTAGGACACGGCGTGCAGATGACTCATAAAGGCGTTTCTGGCGCAACGCATAACCAATTATTTGAATACTCAATGCGTATCAATAACCCCGCATTAACCTCTCAATTTATGGTATCAGCGGCTCGCGCGACCATGAAGCAGCCTGCAGGGGCTTATACCGTTATTGAAATTCCACCCGTGAATTTCCTACAAGGTGATTTAGATAGCTTAATTGCTAAGCTTGTTTAATCTATTGATAGCGTTAACCTCTAGTCGATAGAATCACGTTTTAATGGTGCGCAGAATGATGAATAGCATTGTGACCGCGTACCATTTTCTCTCCTCGCTTTTTATTTTATTCCCCTTCAGAATAACGCCATTATTTAGGATTGGTTCGATACAAGCATAAAAGAGTGCCAGCGGAGAAATGGAATGGAAACACCAAAGGAAAAGAAACCAGTTACGAATAAAAATAAAGGGAGCCAATCCTCATCGGCAAGTTTTTTCCCTAAGAATAAAGCGGTAAAAAGCGTCAAAGAGACCCACAATTCATTCAGTATCATTCGTGCCTTTTCGAAAATGATGAATTATGGATTTTCGTTATTCTATGTCGGTTTTATTATTTCAGTTTGGTTTTTCCCTGAGAATTACAGTGTAGAGATTATTTATAACCTCACATTGATCCTTATATTCGAGTTTATTTTGGTGCATTCCGGCGTATTTATGTCGGTATTTAAGAATTTTTTTGTGATATTAGGATTCGTCTTGGTTTATGGGCTTTTTGCACTGGCTATCAATGCCTCAGTGTTGGGGGACTCGCCTGTAATCCTCTATCTCTACAGTGCGACCGTTGTAAACCGGATGCTGTTTGGATTAACCAGCCGAACCGACCAAGAACGCCAAGAAAATCTTGGGTATTCCGCCTTAATGGCAATGAACTTTATGTTCAGTATCTTTACTGCGCTGTTGTTATCGTGGATGGTGCCATATGGTGGGCTGACACCCGAGTATCTGGAATCTATCCATTATTTGGACTCAATTGGTACAGGCGGGGAATTCCCTGAAAAACCCCATGTGGCGTTTGCGTTCGGGGTGCTCTATTTTTCGCTACCCGTTGTTTTACCTGCACTATTTGGACTGTTCAAATTACGTAAGAAGAGGATGCATCAAAGGGATGTGTAAGCAAAAAAATAAAGAAAAACGCCTACCGAAGTAGGCGTCCTGGTGTTGGCAAAAATAAAGTAAAACAAAATAAGGAATAAATATTAGCGGGTTATAGATTTAAATTGCTGTGTGGTTTCTTTTAATGCCACTTCTGTCGGTAAACGTTCCATGGAGCTTGCACCGTAGAAGCCGTGGCAATCAGGACAGTGAGCTAAAATATATTCGGCATCAGCTGGGGTCGCGATAGGTCCACCATGACACAGAATAATCACATCATCACGGACGGATTTCGCTGCGGTTGCCCAATCATTGATTAGTTTAACGCAATCGGCCAGTGTCACCGCCGTTTCGGCACCAATGTTACCGCCGGTAGTCAGACCCATATGTGGTACAATGATATCAGCCCCTGCTTGCGCCATCGCGATAGCATCTTCGCGACTAAAAACGTATGGTGTGGTTAATAACCCTTTTTCGTGTGCCATGCGGATCATCTCGACTTCTAACCCATAGCCCATACCAGTTTCTTCTAGATTAGCGCGGAAGTTACCGTCGATAAGACCCACGGTTGGGAAGTTTTGCACGCCAGCAAAGCCCGTAGCCTTGATATCATCAAGGAATTTATCGAATTGGCAGAATGGATCAGTACCGTTGACGCCAGCCAGCACGGGGGTGTGCTTCACGACTGGGAGAACTTCCTTCGCCATATCCATTACGATTTCGTTAGCATTGCCGTAAGCGAGCAGACCGGCTAGAGAACCGCGTCCCGCCATACGATAGCGACCTGAGTTATAGATAACGATTAAATCGATACCACCTGCTTCTTCACATTTAGCGGACAGACCTGTACCGGCACCGCCGCCAATGATGGGTTCTCCACGAGCAATCATCTCTCTGAAATGTTTCAGTAAGTCTTCGCGGTTATGTTTCATTAATGAACCTCTACTTATTTGTTATTTCCTGGTGTAATTCAATAACCTGATCACAGAATTCTGCTGAATTGATGTGGTGCGGGCTTAATATTAATTGTCGTTTTTTTGTTATGACTAAGTGTTTGGTTAATGCATCGATAAAGGCTTGATCAGCGGCAGGATCCCAGAATGGAGCCCCGTCAATATCGAGAGCAGAGAAACCAGCTGTTGGGATAATAAAGCGAATTTCGCCTTCACATACATTGAGCTTTTCGGCAATCCAACGTCCCATCTGGCGGTTTTCTTCAACGGTGGTTCTCATCAGCGTGACTTGAGCATTATGATGGTAAAATTGACGATCTTTATATTGCTCAGGTACGGTGGATGGGCGACCGAAGTTCACCATATCCAGTGCGCCGCAGGATAATACGCAAGGGGTTTGCGTCCGAGCGATAGCGCCGAAACGATCTTCATCACAAGCTAAAACGCCGCCAAAAAGATAATCACATACTTCAGTCGTGGTGATATCTAAAACCGAATCTAATAAACGGCTATCAATCAATTTTTCCATCGCTTTACCGCCACTTCCGGTTGCGTGGAAGACGAGGCAATCATGGTCAGATTCTAATTTGGCAGTCAGTTGCTGGACACACGGTGTTGTCACGCCAAACATAGTCAATGCAATGGCGGGTTTATTTTCAGTGACGTCAGTTTCGCCGTTATCAAACCAAACTGCGCCTGCAATTTGGTTTGCTGCATTTTTTAGAACCTTGCGTGAAATGACATTCAATCCAGAAACATCGGTGACGGAATACATCATGGAGATATCACTGGCGCCGATATACCCAGATATATCGCCTGATGCCATGGTGGAAACCATTAATTTTGGTATACCCACCGGTAAGATTTGCATTGCTGGTGTAATCAGTGCAGTCCCACCTGAGCCGCCTAGCCCAAGTATTGCGGCGACGTCAGTTTGTGCAGCTAGATAGAGGCTGAAAGCCTGCGCCATCGCTTCTATTGCTTTTCCTCGGTCGCCACAGAAAACGGCGCTGTTTCCTTGAGGATGGAAACTGGCAACCATATCTGCGGTGATATCCGCATGTTTGTCTAATTTTAGTGGCTGAGTGCTTAGATCAACGGTACGTACAGCAAGCCCTGCATTTTTAATTAAGTCACTGACATAAAAAAGCTCAGCACTTTTAGTGTCTAGGGTACTTGCAACATAAATAAAACCCTGATGCTTTGGCATAGAAAAATCCTTTTATTTTTTATGTAGGGGGAGGTGCTGAATTTTTCATCTTAATGAGATTATCGTATCATTTACGATAAGTTAATAATGAGACTATAGTCTCATTTTTTAAATTGTCTACTTGGATAATCGAAGAATGATTTGTATCTTTTTGATAAAGCATTATAAATAAGATGGTTATTGCAAAATGGTAAACTTAGAGTAGTGGTTTTTGTCCATGAATATTTAAATATAATGATTTACCGTACTGTATTTATAGCGTAATTTCGAGAACAAACATAATTATATACACGTCAAATGGGTAATAGAGTGGCTAACATCTTCGTGTTGTTAATCATCTTGCTATGCTCATAGAAAGGTGATTTTAAGGACTAAAACATGCCATTGAGTCATTTAATGCCAGATTATAAAGGAACGCGTAAACGCACTTATAACTTATTAGTTTCAACAGCAGTTGAGCTATTTGAAAAAGGGGCGATGCCATCAGTTTCCGAATTAGCGATAGAAGCTGGGGTTTCTCGAGCAACTGCCTATCGTTATTTTCCGACTCAAAGTGACCTTATTGCGGCGACAGTTAATGTTAGCCTTGGACCTATTTTGACGTGGAAACCTCAAAGCGAAAAAACAGAAGAGCGGATTGATGAATTGCTACGTTACGCATTTCCGCGCATGTTTGCCCATGAAGGGGTATTACGAGCCGCTCTGCAAACATCACTTCAGCAATGGGCTCTCGGTCGCTCATCCCCAACACCAGAACCTGCAGAAAAACGATTAGAGCGTGGTAACCGTAAAGACATTTTGGCGATGGTAACATTGCCGATGAAATCTGAATTTCCTGAAGAAATCATTAATAAGGTCATCAAAGCGTTTTCTGTCATTTATGGTTCGGAAATATTCTTGGTACTGAAAGATATTTGGAAATTGGATAATGACCAAGTCACCGAGATTGCACAGTGGATGGCAAAAGCAATTATTAATCAGGCTATTGCGGATAAACAGCACATTGAAAAGCCTTAGAAATTAATTCTGCCTAAATTTACCTAATATCCTTCTGTTTGTAGGGACATTTGAAGTGTGAAATCGTGAATATCGGGTAGGCGATAATTTAGGCACACTTAGCTTTATAACTTTGAATGATTATGAGGTAACTTATTCTCATAATTAATTATTTCAATGGTTATTGTCCGATGATGAAGCTGATAAAAATGGGTGTAGGAATTATTCTTTGTGCCATGATTGGTGGTGCACTCACTTATATCGGCATTCCTCTTGCATTAATGTTCGGGCCTATCCTTGCCATTATCATTTTTCACCGTTTTGGCCTGTTATTCCCTATTCCGAAACACACCATCACTTTTGTTCAAGTCACGCTAGGAACCTCTGTCGGTTTGATGTTCAATCAGGTTTCATTGTCGGACGCGGATAATTTATTGTTGTTGTTGTTAATGCTGGTGGTGTGCTTGGCCGTGCAGTTTTCGTTTAGTTTTTTCTGGTTTCACCGCAAGGTAGGGTGGACAAAACAGGAAGCGATGTTAGGCTCGGTGCCGGGAGCGATGGCTGCTATTCTTGCGTTAACAGATCACACTCATACACCGCCACAAAAAATTGTCATTTCCCATACTATTCGATTGATTATCCTTATTTTATTGGCAGGTTTGGTAGTAGGAAGCGAGGGCGATCCTCAGCCGCTAATTGAATGGCCAACGTTAACCCTGGAATCCACATTCTGGTTACTGGTGATTGTGACAGTGGGGGGGGTGATGGGATTGCTCTTACAACGACTCAGAGTGCCCGCACCATTTATGCTGACTTCCCTTGGGGCGGCAACCTTAATTCAAGGGTGGATTGATGTTCAGCTTCATTTTCCGTTGATGCTGACTGAGCTGAGCATGGTTTTAATCGGCATGAACATTGGTAACCACTTTATTGTCTTCCCGTTATCAGCCTTGATTAAAAATATTTACTCCTCAGCGCAAGTGGTGATTATTAATATTATTTTGACCTTTTTGATCACTGTATTTGCAGCATGGATCACGGGGTATGATATTGCAGTACTTTTGCTGGCTTGGGCTCCGGGCAGTATGGAAGCCATGACCTTTGCGGCGATCACGATGAATTTAGATGCAGGGTTTGTCATGTCTAACCATATTATTCGGATGGTGATCATTCAAACCATTCCATCGGTCGTGTTATTTTGGCAGGAACGTAAAGGAAAGAAAGAAGGATAAGAAGGAAACATGGTTCGATTTTGTCGATGGTGTTGCCGGCATGTTTCCGCATTCGGATTGCTTGATTATTTTACGTAAGCAAATAGACCTAGAGAATCCCTCGCTAAGGATTGGCATTTGAACTCTTGGGTGAGGGGAATGCCTTTTAAATCGTCATAACTTTCTTTATTCAGCTTGCTCATTTTATCTGAGTTGTAGTTGCCTAAATCCCATTTGTTACTTTTTGCAAAATAGACAATAGCGCGTTCAATTTCTCTGTCAGGAATTTGGGAATAGCCACAGTCGTATTTTAAATAAATAAACACAGCAGTCAGATCAGCGAGGTCTTCAGCTTCATTGGTTGAGAGTGCTTTAGCGGCGTTGGTTATCCCCAAAAGCATCATTAAGCATGACATTAATATAAATTTTTGCATTCGATATTCTATCTGGTTTTTATGTCAAGTTACATTAGCATAAGAACATACTCGCATTACATCAAGTTGCCTTATTTCTTTACGGCTACTGTGCACTTTAGATTATTTTGTGTATAGATTCGTTAGTCAATTCTAACTTTCTTAAATCTATGTAATAAATCCATATTAACTGAATGGGTTTATTGACCTTCCTGTAAGGGGAAGCTTTATCATCTCAATCATTAAACCACGTTTTGCTTGGCAAGGGCAATTTTAGACTTGTCACACTGTGCTCACTGATTGTTGATTTTGATAAATAAAAGGAAGGTTATCTATGTTACGTCGTGATTTTCTTAAGCTGAGTGCCATTGCCTATGCGGCTAGCGCACTGCCAGTTTGGAGCCGCATGGCTGTCGCAGCAGGGAATTACCCTACGCTCGCTATTCCACCAATAGTGGAACCGGATGCTCAAGGAAATATTCAAATCGCCATCAAGCAAGGTATTTCTCAGTTTGTGCCGGGTAAGAAGACTACAACGTGGGGATATAACGGCGATTTATTAGGACCTGCCTTGAGTTTAAAAAATGGGCAGTCAGTGAATATTAATATCACCAACCAGCTTCCTGAAGAGACGACAGTGCATTGGCACGGATTAGAAATTTCAGGGGAACAGGATGGGGGACCTCAAGCAATTATTGCCCCTGGCGCCAGTCGTAAAGTCAATTTCACACTTAATCAGCCAGAAGCGACCTGTTGGTTCCACCCTCATACTCATGGAAAAACAGGGCACCAAGTGGCAATGGGATTAGCGGGATTGGTGCTGGTCAAAGATGAAGATAGTCAAAAACATGGCTTACCGAGCGAGTGGGGCGTTGATGACATTCCGGTAATTTTGCAAGATAAGCGTTTGAAAGATGATGGGCAGATTGATTATCAATTGGATGTGATGAGTGCGGCGGTAGGCTGGTTTGGGGATATGATGCTCACCAACGGGGCTGTTTATCCTAAACACGTTGCACCGAAAGGTTGGATCCGTCTGAGATTATTAAATGGCTGTAATGCTCGCAGTTTAAATGTATCGACCAGCGATGGGCGCAAAATGTACGTGATAGGTAGTGATGGCGGGTTGCTCGCTGAACCTATTGCCTTGACCGAATTACCTATCTTAATGGGCGAGCGTTTTGAAGTACTGATTGATGCTTCAGATGGTCGTGCCTTTGATCTTGTGACCCTACCTGTTGGGCAAATGGGAATGACCCTTGCTCCGTTCGACCAACCCCTTCCTGTTTTACGTATCGAAACCACGCTCAGTGACGGAACAGGCAAATTACCGAGCCAGTTAGCAACGCTTGCCGCTATACCGTCTTTGACAGGGCTGAATCGTCGTAAATTCCATTTGATGATGGACATGCGTTTGGATATGCAAGGCATGATGATGCTGCGTGAAAAATATGGTCCGCAAGCTATGGGGAGTATGGGGGGACATGGCGGGATGATGGGCAATATGGATCATGGAAACATGAACCATGGCAATATGAATCACGGTAATATGTCCGGCATGCAGAACCGTGGTGGTCACTGTGGTTCCGGTGCGGATGAACTGGATATTCATAATGCCAATACCATCAATGGTCAGGTTTTCTCCATGACTCACCCTGCGTTTAATGCGCCACTGAATCAGCAGGAAATATGGGTGATTTCAGGGCGTGGCGATATGATGTTGCACCCGTTCCATGTACATGGCACGCGTTTTAGAATTCTCAAAGAAAATGGTCGCCCTGTCGAACCACATCGTCAAGGTTGGAAAGATATCGTAAAAGTGGAAGGGCAAGTGAGTGAGGTCTTGGTGGAGTTTAAACATACGGCAACACCTCAGCACCCTTATATGGCGCACTGTCATTTGTTGGAACATGAGGATACAGGCATGATGATGGGCTTTACCGTAAGTTAACGTTGCCAATGTGGCAGTGGCAACGTGGTCACTGCCATTGGTTTTGTCGTCGCGTCTTTGTGTGGCTTATGTTAAAATTACGCGCTTTCCATTCCCACACATGCGTAATAGATGATGAAACATACTCTGGATGTAATGATCTCTGAAGAAGAGATTGCTCAAAGAATCAGTGAATTAGCAGACAGCATTAGTGCTCATTACCAAGATAAACACGGTGAGTTAGTTCTGGTTGGTCTGTTAAAAGGCTCTTTCATTTTTATGGCAGATCTATGCCGTAAAATCACAGTACCTCATGAAGTTGATTTCATGACGGTATCAAGCTACGGCAATGCGATGACATCAAGCCGTGATGTGAAAATTGTGAAAGATTTAGATGAAGATATTCGCGGTAAGCATGTGCTGATCGTGGAAGATATCATTGACTCAGGCAATACCTTAAATAAAGTCCGTGAGATTTTTGGCTTACGTGAGCCAGCATCTGTGGCAATTTGTACGCTACTGGATAAGCCATCTCGCCGTGAAGTAGACGTGCCAGTTGAGTGGATCGGTTATTCAATCGAAGACAAATTTGTCGTAGGTTATGGTATCGACTACGCACAACAGTATCGTCATCTGCCTTATATTGGACACGTGACTTTGCTGGAAGAGTAATTAACTTTATTCTTTGCAATAAAAAGAGCAGCCTAGGCTGCTCTTTTGCTATTTAGCATCAGGAAATTATTTTTTCTGTGTGAGCTTAGAGATAGCCTCACGATAGCCTAACTCTAATTTTTCTCGGCTATCTGAAGTAATGTGTAAGTCATGCAAACGACCATTATTGATACCGTAAACCCAGCCATGGATCA
The DNA here is from genome assembly GCF_028484855.1 of Providencia sp. PROV033. Lineage (NCBI taxonomy): Bacteria > Pseudomonadati > Pseudomonadota > Gammaproteobacteria > Enterobacterales > Morganellaceae > Providencia > Providencia sp. PROV033. The sequence goes on from NZ_JAMPSW010000045.1 coordinate 21,406, forward strand.
TGATATTTTGACCGCGTTTCCACGCAGATTGCATGATAGTCGAGTGACCTAAGTTATACACTTGCTCAACGACGTTTAATTCGCAAAGGCGATCTAAGCGCTCACAAGGTTTTAGTTCACCTAACATAGAGCTATGGCGATACCAGATATCACGGATGTGTAATAACCAGTTATTGATCAGGCCTAATTCGGTGTTATCCACCGCGGCTTCAATACCACCACATCCGTAGTGACCACAGATAATAATGTGTTCGACTTGCAGAACATCAACCGCATACTGAATAACGGATAAACAGTTTAAGTCCGTATGGATAACTAAGTTCGCCACATTACGGTGAACGAAGAGATCCCCAGGGGCTGCGTTGATCAGTTTTTCGGCAGGCACTCGACTGTCTGAACAGCCTATCCATAAAAATCTAGGTCTTTGAGCTTTTGATAATTCTTTAAAGAATTCAGGATCTTTTTCTTTTACAGAGGCTGACCATGCTTCGTTATTAGCAAACAGCTCTTCAATTTTTCTCATCATGACTTATAGCCTAGTTGTTTGTAGCTTAATTGTGTGACTTTGCGATAAAATCTTATACAGTATTTATTGATTAAATAATAATTAGTTATACTAATTTCATATCTATGATGAACCACTCATTTATACATGACAACCCTCAATTAGGGGGATGCTGAATAATACCTTGTTAAATTATTATCACTTTTCTGCATAACATCCGACAAGAAAAAGTGGCATCATTGTTCTATATTGCCTCCAAACAGCCCCAAGAATAAAGGTATTTTTAATATATGACTTACGCACTCGAACTATCGCAGCTGACGAAAACCTATGCAGGTGGTGTGAAAGCGTTGCGTGGAATTGATTTACGCGTGGAAGATGGTGATTTCTATGCCTTGCTTGGACCTAATGGTGCAGGAAAATCGACAACGATAGGGATTATTAGCTCATTGGTGAATAAAACCAGTGGTTCAGTCAGCGTGTTTGGCTATGACCTAGATAAGCAAGTTGTTCAAGCTAAACAGCAGCTTGGCTTAGTTCCCCAAGAATTTAATTTTAACCCATTTGAAACGGTATTGCAGATAGTCTTAAACCAAGCTGGCTATTATGGCGTTCCTCGCAATTTAGCGAACCAACGTGCTGAGCAATATCTTACTCAGCTGGATTTGTGGGAGAAGCGCAATGAGCGTGCGCGTAATTTATCTGGCGGGATGAAACGCCGCCTGATGATTGCTCGTGCTTTAATGCATCAGCCAAAATTACTCATTCTCGATGAGCCAACCGCCGGTGTTGATATTGAACTGCGTCGTTCTATGTGGACGTTTTTGAAAAAATTGAATGCACAAGGCACCACCATTATTTTGACGACCCACTATTTGGAAGAAGCGGAAATGCTGTGCCGTAATATCGGGATTATTCAGCATGGTGAGCTGGTGGAAAATACCAGTATGAAGCAGCTTTTAAGCCAATTAGAGTCAGAAACATTTATTTTTGACTTAATGCCGAAAAGCCCGCTTCCCGATTTGGTCGGATATGAGTCTCGCTTGGTGGATACCTCAACCCTTGAAGTCGATGTGAAGCGAGAGCAAGGGCTCAATGGGGTATTCAGTCAATTAAGTGACCAAGGAATTCAAATTTTGAGTATGCGTAATAAGGCGAACCGTCTAGAAGAGCTATTTGTTAGCTTAGTGAAAAAAGATAATCAAGTCTCTCAGAAGGAGAGTGTGTAATGTTCACTCTGTATTGGGTTGCCTTAAAAACTATCTGGATTAAAGAAGTGACTCGTTTTGGTCGTATCTGGGTACAAACTTTGTTGCCTCCAGTGATCACGATGTCGCTCTATTTTGTCATTTTCGGGAACTTAATTGGGTCTCGAATCGGTGACATGGGTGGTGTGGATTATATGCAGTTTATCGTCCCTGGTCTTATCATGATGGCGGTAATCACTAACTCATATTCAAACGTCTGTTCATCGTTTTTTGGTTCTAAATTCCAGAAAAATATTGAAGAGTTATTAGTGGCACCAGTTCCAACTCATGTGATTATCGCAGGTTTTGTGGGCGGTGGTGTTGCACGCGGAATTCTAGTTGGCTTCTTAGTCACCATTGTTTCGCTATTCTTCATCCCGTTGCAAGTTCATTCATGGTCAATGGTTGTGGTGACATTATTGCTAACTGCGATAGTGTTTTCTCTGGCGGGGCTTTTGAATGCGATTTTTGCCAAAACCTTTGATGATATCAGCATTGTTCCAACGTTCGTTTTAACCCCGTTGACGTATCTGGGTGGGGTATTCTATTCCTTATCGTTATTGCCACCATTCTGGCAGGCAGTGTCCAAGCTGAACCCGATTGTGTATATGATCAGCGGCTTTAGATATGGCTTTTTAGGCATTGCCGATGTGTCTATTGTCGTTACCTTAAGCGTATTAATGGTATTTTTAATTATTTTCTATGCACTGACATGGTATTTAATTGAGCAAGGAAGAGGCTTAAGAAGCTAATTTAGCGGAAGAGCAGAATTAAGAAAGGAAGTAAAACGGTGATGAGAATGAAAAATGCCCCTCTAAGGGGCATTTTTTGATATTAAGCGACTTGAACCGGCACTGCTTTGGCAATACGGCTCATGGTGTTATTCGCGTCAAAGTAAGCGACTTTAGGTTGATGCTGGCGGGCTTCTTCGTCAGGCAGCATGCCATAAGTGCAGATAATCAATTTATCACCAACAGCCGCACGGCGAGCCGCTGCACCATTAACGGAGATAATTTTAGAACCGCGTTCTCCTGCAATTGCATAAGTCGAGAAACGTTCGCCATTGTCCACATTATAAATATCGATCGCTTCATACTCTAAGATACCAACCGCATCTAAAAAATCCTGATCGATAGCGCAAGAGCCTTCGTAATGTAGATCTGCTTGGGTAACGGTGGCACGATGGAGCTTACCTAGTAGCATTTTTCTTTGCATTTCTTCTTCCTCATTCAAGCCACAGCGTTGTTGGCTGCGCGCTCTTGCCCTAGTC
>NZ_JAMPSW010000046.1:0-6173 GCF_028484855.1 Providencia sp. PROV033
TTTTTTCTCATTCAAGCCCAGCGTTGTTGGCTACGTAATCATATTTATTCTTACTCATTGTATGCCACAGTGTTGTTGGTTCGTTCTCTTACTACCTAACGGTGACATCAATGATGTTTAAATTAGTTAAGCGATATCGAGCGGCAAATCGACTTGTAGATTATCGATTAAACGGGTTTTTCCTAACCATGCGGCCATCAAAATTACGGCACGGCGGCTGGAAACCGTTAGCTCACCGAGGTTATCGGCATCACGAATAAACAGCTCATCAGGTGTAAATCCAGCCTGACGTAAAGATTCTTCCATTTCACCGATTAAGCGGGTTGCTGCGGCGGGAGAATCAGCCAGCTTTTCGCCCGCTTTTTGCATAATGGCAAATAGCTGAGGGGCTATTTTGAGTTCATCTGCGGACAGGTTATTATTCCGCGAGCTGAGCGCTAAACCGTTCTTGGCACGGACGATAGGGACACCGACAACTTGGATATCGAAAGAGAGATCCGTGACTAATTTACGTACCAATTGAAGTTGCTGGAAGTCTTTTTCGCCGAATAACGCAATATCAGGCTGAACCAAGTTAAACAGCTTAGTCAGAACGGTCGCAACACCGCGGAAATGCCCAGGACGGCTAGCACCCTCTAACATGGTAGAGATTTCAGGCACTTCAACATAAGTTTGATTATCCATTCCCTCAGGGTAGAATTCCGTCGCAGAAGGCGCAAAAACTAAATCAATATTTTTGCGTTTGAGCTTTTCGCAATCTTCTTGCAAGGTGCGTGGATAATTCGCTAAATCGGATTGACGGTCAAATTGCATTGGATTGACAAAAATACTGGCAATCACAATATCCGCTTGCTGTTTTGCTTGGTCAATCAGCGTCAGATGCCCATCATGTAAATTTCCCATCGTAGGGACAAACGCAATACGTTTGCCTTCTTGTTTCCAGCGGCGAATTTCACGGCGCAAGATTAGCGATGTTTCAATAATCCGCATACTTCCCATCCTTATCGTTATACGTTATATAGAATTAAGAAAATGAGTGGGCATCACTCGGGTAAATTTCTTGTTCAACTTCTTGAATATACAAGCGAATAGCATCACTGATATTCCCAGCTTCAGCCAGAAAATTTTTCGCGAACTTGGGTGGTTTGGCTGTGATCCCTAAGGCATCATGCATCACCAAAATTTGTCCATCAGTGCCTTTTCCCGCACCAATACCGATGACAGGTAACAGTAATTCTTCAGTGACTTGGTTCGCGAGGGAGGTAGGAACACACTCAAGAACGAGCAGTTGAATACCTGCATTTTCGAGGGCAATCGCATCTTTAATCAATTGGTTAGCGGTCACTTCATCACGACCTTGGACTTTATAGCCCCCTAATACATTGACAGCTTGTGGGGTTAAGCCTAAGTGACCACAGACAGGCACGGAACGTTCACACAGCATTTTGACCGTATCACATAACCAGCTGCCCCCTTCAATTTTGACCATGTTAGCACCTGCCTGCATTAAAATAGCGGCATTTGTGCACGCTTGCTCTGGCGTGGCATAGCTCATAAATGGCATATCAGCGATGATAAATGTGTTAGGGGCACCTTTACGAACACAGCGAGTGTGATACGCAATTTGTTCGACAGTGACAGGCAGGGTGCTTGATTCTCCCTGGATAGTCATTCCTAAGGAATCACCAACGAGAATCACTTGGATACCTTGCTCCGCAAATAGTTGTGCAAAGCTGGCATCATAAGCAGTAATGGTGGCGAATTTGTGTTTCTCTTTCTTATATTGACACAAATCAGCGAGAGAAATGGGTTTCATTAAAATAACCTCCGGAAATGATTTCTCTTATGACCATACCTTAAAAGAGGTTAAATACGTCAGGCGTTTATTCCCAAAGCATTAGGCCATTACGAGGGACGTGTATAAGTCTTTCTGACAGTAATTCACCATCAGGAAAAATCAGGGAAGGGGTAATATCACTGAGCGGATGAAGCATAAATTCACGCTCCTTTAGCCCATAATGTGGAATGGTTAACCGTTCTGTATTCATGATGCGGTTACCAAACAACATGATATCGAGATCTAACGTTCTTGGTCCCCAGCGCTCATCTTTACGAACACGCCCTAAATCTAACTCAATTTTTTGAGTGTAATTGAGAAGTTCTTCGGGTTCGAGTTCTGTTTCCAGTAAAACGGCCAGATTGAGAAAATCAGGCTGATTTTGTGGACCGAGCGGCTTGGTTCGATAAATAGATGAAGTGCTCACAACGCGACTGTTTGGGATTGCATTTAATGCAGTAATCGCTTGTTGTGCTTGCTTAAGTGGCTCGCCTAAGTTGCTGCCAATGGCAATATACACCTGCTCCATTTCTTTATCTCTCTACAGTGATCGCAACGACAGTTTAAGTCGTTGCGACTGACACAATTATGATTTGTTAGGCTTTCTATTGCCAGATTGCGATGAACGATGTGGACGTTGGCGACGGCGAGTCGGTGCACTGCCTAATTCCGAAATCATTTCACGTTGTTTCTGTGCGTTAGACTGCTGGAAATCACTCCACCATAATGCGAGTTCTTGTAGCTCATTACGGTGCTCAACATTTGCTCTTAGCTCTAATAAATCAAAGGCTGCACGGAATTTCGGGTGCTCCATTAATTTATTCGCACGACGACCTTGGCGACGAGGTAGGCGCAATTGCAGCATCCAAATATCACGCATGGTTGTGGTGATACGTTTTGGTATTGCAATAGAGCGGCACTGTTCATCCAGTACATCATTCATGGCCAGTGCAAAAGCATCGTAGTAAGCCAGCCCACCTTCCTGTGCTAATTTCTCAGCATGTTCAGTGACGGGATACCATAACATGGCTGCGAATAAAAATGCAGGGTTGACTCGCTTATCATTTTTTAGTCTGAAATCAGTATTTTTTAACACTTGTTCAATGATTTTTTCCATTGGAGAGTCGCCATTCTCGGTGAAGCGACTTGCAATCACTGGGAACAGTTGCTCAAACAAATGGTACTGATTCAGCATTTTATATGTGGCGTAGCCATAACCCGCTTGAAGTAATTTTAATGACTCTTCAAACAGGCGAGCAGATGGAATCTCACCTAGCAGTGGGGCTAAGCGGTGAATGGGTTCTGCGGTCTTTGGCTCGATACGCATATTGAGCTTACAGGCAAAACGCACAGCACGGATCATCCGAACGGGATCTTCACGATAGCGAGTTTCTGGGTCACCAATTAGGCGAATGACACCATCTTTTAAGTCTTGCAAGCCATTAACGTAATCACGTACAGAGAAATCATCAATGTTGTAATACAGGCTATTGACGGTGAAGTCGCGACGAATTGCATCTTCTTCGATGGAGCCGAAAATATTATCGCGAAGTAACATGCCATTTTGCGCTTGGGATGACAGATTTTTGTCATCTACTTCTTGATCATGGTGACCACGGAAAGTGGCAACTTCAATAATTTCTGGACCAAACATAATATGTGCAAGGCGGAATCGGCGACCGACCAGTCGGCAATTACGGAACAGCTTGCGAATTTGCTCAGGCGTTGCATTGGTCGTGATATCGAAATCTTTGGGTTTTTGACCCAATAATAAATCACGGACGCCGCCCCCAACTAAATAGGCTTCATAGCCATTTTTATTGAGGCGATATAATACTTTCAGTGCATTATCACTGATGTCATCACGCGAGATTGGGTGATCGGCTCGTGGGATAACCGTAATGGATTCTTGTTTCGTCACGGGTGTTCGCTTCTGTGTTTGAACATCGGAACGCTTAGGATGACGAACCGTTTTCTTTATTTGCCTAGTATTCTGCTCATGCCGAGTGTTCCTCTCAGATTTTTTTTCTGATGCAGAAGGAGTGACTGGCCTTTCACTGGCTGCCTGTGTGTCTCGCGCACCGCGCTTTGGCATCGCGTCCTGTTCTGTGGACGATGCTGGTTCATTGCGAGATAAAATATTACGGCAGAAATTTGCTACTCGGTTAAAAATAGTACACCTCGATGTCATTACATAGATTCATAAAACAAAATAAGCGGCTAATCATAGCTCACTGAAGTTTCTTTGAGAATGGTTAAACGAATAAAAGTCATGGCTAATTATATTTTATATCAATTAACTCAGTGAATATTATACTAATTGTAGATTTTTATCATGTAACGCAAACGATAACAAAAGCAGCAAAAATGAGAATGGAAACATCAGCGAAAAGGGGGAGTTTGAATTTTTTTGAGGGTGCGAATCCTTATAACGGCGCAGGGTTAATGCGCCGTTGAGGACTCCCAATACAACAATTAGCCAGCCATCTGCTTTTCGCGGATTTCTGCTAATGTTTTACAGTCGATGCACAAATCTGCAGTTGGACGCGCTTCCAAACGACGGATGCCAATTTCCACACCACAAGATTCGCAGTAGCCAAAATCTTCATCTTCAACTTTCTTCAGCGTCTTTTCGATCTTCTTGATCAATTTACGTTCGCGGTCGCGGTTACGTAATTCGAGGCTGAATTCCTCTTCCTGAGCGGCTCTATCAACGGGGTCTGGAAAGTTAGCTGCCTCATCTTGCATATGAGTAACAGTCCGGTCCACTTCATCTCTGAGTTGATTGCGCCATGCTTCGAGAATGAGCTTAAAATGCGCCAATTGGGCTTCGTTCATGTACTCTTCGCCAGCCTTCTCATGATAGGGCTCAACCCCGGCAATGGCGAGAATGCTTAAGGACGATGTCTTACGTTTTTGCCCTTCTTGCATAATGCTTCTCCTACACACGCAAATTTTACAAAAACCCCAAGGGGGAAAATTTAAGGTCGCTATAAATATCAGAAGACAGCCGTCTTGGCAATCGTTCATGTGATGAGTTTTGCAATGCTGTGAGGGCAAGCGTGTTTCTTCCCTTCACTTGCACTCATAACTCGATGACCTTGTTTAAATATCGACTAAACTAAAATGACTTAGTCGGGGTGAAGCGAACTGATGTCCCTATTTGCATTTTTTGTTTAGATATATCCACTTGATAACACAGAACGTCGACGCCATTGGCAATAGCCTGTTCTAACAACGCTGCATATTGAGAGTCAATATGTGCAGCGGCGGATACTACGTGGATGCCGCTATGTAAAACAACAAACATAAGTATGGCGCGTTTTCCTTCTTTAGCAATCTGAGTCAGCTCTCGAAGGTGCTTTTGCCCCCTAATTGTTTGGGTGTCAGGAAAATAACCATGACCATCCTCTAGTAAAGTAACTGATTTTACTTCTATAAAACAATCAATTAACCCATCTTGAGCAAGAAAAAAATCAATTCGGCTGTTTTCGTTTCCATACTTCACTTCGGGAGTCACTATACTGTAGTCAGATAATTCTGGAATATGTTTTTTTGCCAACGCTTCTGCCACTAATTGATTTGCCCGCATTGTGTTAATACAAATTAGATGGTTATTTTGAGTTTGCGTTAACTCCCAACTATAAGGGTATTTTCGTTTCGGATTATCTGAGGTGGAATACCACACCGTATCTCCAGGCGTGGCACAACCCGTCATGGCTCCCGTATTCGCGCAGTGTATCGTTATTTCCTCTCCCTCGGGGGTGACGACATCCGCTAAAAAACGCTTGTAGCGTTTAATTAAAGTCGCTGATTTTAATGGGGGGATAAATTCCATGTCTTCTCCGTTTTACTGCGTTGCTCGTGATATAACATGGCCTCATGCTATATAGGCTTATGTGATAGACAGTATTAATGCGTCATATTGGTTAATGCTACAATGCTTAACATAAAAGTTAAACGTCATGGAGTCGCCCCTTAGTGTTCCCTATCTTAGAAGTAAGTAATGACTTACTCGCTGCTTTAGCGAAATCTCCGCAAGTTCTCTTACATGCGCCAACTGGCGCAGGTAAATCCACTGTACTGCCGTTAGAAATTCTCAAAAGTGGGCAGTTCAATGGGCGGATCATTATGCTAGAACCGCGGCGGATTGCTGCGCGTTCGGTGGCTGCTCGTTTAGCACAACAGTTAGGGGAATCGATAGGCGAAACCATTGGCTTGCGAATGCGCTCTGAAAGTAAGGTGAGTGCTAAAACACGGCTAGAAGTGGTCACTGAAGGTGTTCTCACGCGTCAATTACAAAATGACCCGATGCTTGAGGGTGTCGAGTTAGTCA
>NZ_JAMPSW010000047.1:0-30324 GCF_028484855.1 Providencia sp. PROV033
CGTCAGTGTCTGGGGTTCAGACAACCTTCGGTGGTGTTTGCGGAGCTAAGAAAGGCGGCTTAGCGTTGCACTTCGGACTTGAATCCGCCACATATTTTCTTCTATTAGCACTTGAGATTTAACTTAAAACCAATAACTTCCTTTGGATTTTATTTCATCTATATAACAAATTGCCGCTTATTTTATTCATTTTAGCCATTATGCCTATTGATGAGATTTCATCTTATTCATTAGGCTTGAAGAATCAAGTCAGCCTTTCAAACTCATTTCTCGTGTATTTTTTAATATCAAACCAATCTACGTCATTCAACTAACGCATATTTAGAGTAATATGAATTGATTTATAATACGTACGGTTATTTCATTACATTCAATTACGCACCAATGTGTAAAAAACACACGATAGAGCGTTCGATGAATTCACAACATATTCCACTCAAATACACACTATTTGTTTTTACATACACGTGACAAACAATATAAATTTAAACTTCTTTACAAACCATGTTGAAATTTAAAAAATCACTGCTGTTTTTATAAAGATATTGGATAGTAAATGTGACCATGATCATGTTTTGTATGCAAACGGTCTCAGTAAAAGCGTGAAAACACTGGATTATTCGTATTCTGAAGGCAAGTTAATGATGGATCTCTCGTTTTATATAATGTTTTGTAAATTATGTCCCCATTAACTCGCCATTTCAGCTTTGTTTATGTATATTCTTTATGTTTGGTTAAAGAACCAATATTTATCAGCCAAATATATAAAATAAGTACGATTTTTAGCAGCTTCTGATTATCTATTTATAATCACAGGTGTTAGAGCACATGCGAGCTGCTAATTTAGAGCATATTTTGTTCGATACATAAACACTTTCTGCGAAAAATACACTCAGTCGGCATAATGCGTTTTTCACAGGGATCAGTTTAAGTGTGTTGTGTAGTTTCCGCACAGCAATAAATAAATGGTAAGGGATATTCTATTAATGTTAACTTCTGAAAAATTTAAGCGCTATATCTGGCGCATTGTTCCGGCAGTGGCAATTGCCGTAACACTTTCAGCATGTACGGCACCGAAAACGTCAAAAAATGGTCAAACTACCGCAAGATCCTCTGATGCTCGTATGTTAAATGCAACATCAAATGACTCCCTTGCAATGGCTTCTCAAGATGAATTCGAAGATTTAGTCAGAAGTGTTGATACAAAATCCAAGATTATGGACCAATACGCAAGCTGGAAAGGTGTTAGCTACCGTTTAGGTGGAACCACTAAAAGTGGTATTGATTGTTCTAGCTTCGTGCAACGTACTTTCCTCGAACAGTTCGGCGTTCAACTACCTCGTACTACCTCTGAACAAGAATCTTCAGGTAAAAGTGTAAAACGTAATAATTTAAGAGCGGGTGACTTAGTATTATTCAAAACTGGTCGCACGATGAAACATGTAGGGATTTATATCGGTGACAATAAATTTGTCCACGCCTCTACAAGTAATGGCGTTATTGTTTCTGAAATGACTAACGATTATTGGAGTAAGCGTTATTACGCAAGTCGCCGTGTCGTGAATGGTTCATAAAATCCAGAAACATTAATGCAGTAAGTTATATAGATACCTTGCCAATAAAAAAAGCTTCCAGGCTCTAAACTGGAAGCTTTTTTTATTGGTCACAAATAATATGCCGACCTTAAAATGATATGACTGTTTATTGAATGTTTGTTTGCTGCACGTTCGTCAAAAGAGTCGAGACGTTACCTAACTCAATAACACTCGCTCTCTTTATTTCAAACTTTACGTTTTACCACAAACTTCAAAGACCATCGCGGCTATGCATTAATGGTACTACGCACAATAAAAACCAGATGCCATTTCTGCTATCGCAACACCGGATGCCTTCAAACGACACATTGCCGTTAATTCATCACTTGCTCGAATAAATAAACACATCTCTTTTTGCCATTCCAAAATAGCATTGTCGATTTGCATTTCTGATAGCGACTCGGACAACTGCTTCATTGCAATACAATCTGTTGCACAGTCATGGCTGAGTAATTTTAGCCCCACCAGCTTATCGCTATTCAGATCATTCATAGGGACTACCTCAACATCGGTACCTACTTTTCCTGATAACCAGCGGTAGCTTTGCGGTAGCCTGTGCACCACCGAAAGACCTAATTTTTCCACAAAAATTTCCTATTAAAACATGTCATCATTTTGCCAAGTAAACCGACTAGCGAGTTTGCTGTTCAATTTACATTTCACGCCATGAATATCGATTCTTTTAGATACTGAAACTCCCCAAGAGACATCGTCCCCTTCCTTGTATCTCTCTCTACATTAGAGAGTGAATAGAGCTACATATGCCTTAAAGAAATCCTCGTTCAAACCGAACTTTTAACGCATTAAAAAAGTAACGTAATTGTTAAAAGTAAGAACTTAAATATAACATTAAAAAAGTAGCATGTCGTTAAATTTTTGTGACACACATCATTGCATACGAACTTTTTTGACAAAAAAGTTAATTTTTAAACAAATTTTGAGATAGACACTCAAAATAAAGCGCAATAAACCCATTTATTTTTTACTTCATTGTTTAAATAAATTAACAATTACCGTTTTTTTAAGCTCACGTTCGCCAATAAAGAATAAATAACAGGATCATTCCCGCCAATTCACAAAACAGAAATTTAACAAACATTCCACTTAAGATAATTGATATGGATCATTTTTTGATAAGAACCTTAGTTTCACTTAGAAACAAATCGGTTTTAACGAACTTTATTGCAGGTTAGTCTATAGGTATTATGAATGATATATTCGAGGTATAAATTAGAATGGTATAAATAAAGGAGAGGAACTAATTAGCTAAACAGTTTCATCCTTGAAACTGATATAAAATATGTGATGTTATTTTGCTCTTTTCGCTAATAATACAAATAACATTGAAAGCGCAACACATCCCACCATCGACCCCACCATCGGCCATGCATTTTTTGCAGGGATCATCGACAATACTGTTCCGACCAATGCCCCAATAGAGAAACGAATAGTCCCAGCTAAAGAGGAAACAGTTCCAGCAATATGTGGATAGTTATCTAGGATAACCGCCATGGAATTTGATGTGATCATTGCAATCCCACTGACATAAATCGCAACCCCGATGACTAGCGTCCAGAAATCCATATTCAATGCTGTCGTCGTTAATAACCAAATTCCCATCACGAACTGAACAATGATCCCAAAATACAACATCCGCTCGGCACCGAACTGCCTCACAAACTTGCCATTAATCGTTGTCATAATAAATAAGAAGACAATATTAATGCCAAAATAATAACCAAAATGTTGTGGCGATACACCGTTAAGGTCAATATAAACAAATGAGCCCGCATTCAAGAAAGAAAACATACCGGAAAACGAAAATGAGCTGGCCAAAATATAGAACAACACTTGACGCGCTCTAAACAGCGTCGCAAATTGGCGCAATGTAGTGCCAATATGAAATTTTTGGCGTTTCTCAACAGGCAACGTTTCGCGAATAAATAAGCTGACCAGCACCACGGCAATCACCGCAGCGAGAGCAATACTCCAAAAGATGGCATGCCATGAGAACCAACGCATCATTTCGCCGCCCATGATAGGAGCCATCAAAGGCGCAATCGTCATGACTAACACGACGAAAGACATGCTTCTGGAAAACTCGTCTTTCGTAAACATATCTCGCATTAACGCATTGATCACCACACTGGCAGCCGCAGCAGCAAATCCATGTAGGAAGCGCAGCCAAATAAAGGTATCGATAGATTCCGCAACCGCACAAGCCGCGGAGGCTAATGCAAAGACAATCACCCCACCCAAAATGACAGGTTTGCGTCCTAAACTATCCGCCATTGGACCATAAAATAATTGACCAATTGCAAAACCAAAAATGTAGCTGTTTAGGGTCATTTGAATGCGCCCTTCATCTACATTGAAGTACCCTGTCATTGCAGGGAAACTCGGTAAATACATATCAATCGCTAATGGCATTAGCATTGATAGCAAACCTAAAATTAAAATCAGCCCCAGATAGGATGAACGCTGTTGTTGCACTTATTTACTCCTGTTATGACATCATTTTCGGGGGACAGTGATACTCTTAATCTCTGCTTCAGTCAGTGGACGGTATTCCCCAGGTTCTAACTGTTCATCTAAGTGGATCTCCCCCACTCTCTCACGGTGCAGACCACACACATGATTCCCAACAGCCGCAAACATGCGTTTAACTTGGTGATAACGCCCTTCACTGATGGTCAACAACACTTCTCGCGGAGAAATAATATCCAATTGAGCAGGTTTTGTTGGTGATTTTTCACCGTTTAACATGACACCTTGCTCAAATTGAATCGTGACATCATCAGCAATATCTTCACTGAGTTGAACACGATACGTTTTTTCACAGTGGTGTTTAGGTGATGTGATTCGATGAGACCATTGACCATCATCAGTTAAGAGAACTAACCCAGTCGTATCAATATCTAAACGACCCGCTGCATGTAAATTTTGTGCTATAGGTTCATCAATAAAATAGAGGATTGTCGGATGCGTTGGATCATCAGTAGAACAGACATAACCTTCCGGTTTATTAAGCATAAAATAGCGCGGTCCCGTAACTTGCACTAATACATTACCGTCATAGGCGACTTCATTATCGAGACCAACTTGCATTGAACCTGATTTCACTACTTCGTCGTCAACCGTGACATTACCGGCACGCAGCTCACGCGCCACCAAACTCCGGCTTATCCCTAGTTGCTGGGACAAAAATTTATCCAGTCGCATAGATTCTCTTAACTTGATGGAATGTCAGCGAGAGGTACAATAGATCACGCTGTCATGGGTAGAAAGATGGATTGCTGTGATTACTATCACATAATTTATTATATCAATAACCCCTTGCAAGTGATAGCGCGGCAAAGGTAACTCTTAAATTTAGACCTAGCCACGGAATTAACTTAAATTTAACATTAATAATCTGACTTTTTAGAAAAAACTAACCCATATGCCTGCTGCCTCACCAACATTTACACTGCGTCCTTATCAACAAGAAGCCGTTGACGCTACCATTGCGCACTTTCGTCGCCACACTGAACCGGCAGTCATTGTATTGCCTACAGGAGCGGGAAAAAGCTTAGTTATCGCAGAACTCGCAAGATTGGCAAGAGGACGCGTACTCGTTTTAGCGCACGTAAAAGAGTTAGTCGAACAAAATCATGCTAAGTATCTGACTTATGGATTAGAGGCGGACATTTTTGCAGCCGGATTAAATCGTAAAGAGTCGCACAGTAAAGTCGTTTTTGGGAGTGTTCAGTCAGTCGCACGTAACCTGAATCACTTTGATGACAAATTTTCGCTCGTGATTATCGATGAGTGTCATCGCATCAGCCTAAACGAAAAAAGTCAGTATCATCAAATTATTCAAAATTTACAGAAGCATAACGCGGCATTACGCATTCTCGGTTTAACTGCCACCCCTTACCGTCTAGGGCATGGCTGGATTTACCAATATCACTACCACGGAATGGTGAAAGGTGATGAACACTGTTTCTTCCGAGACTGTATCTATGAACTCCCCTTGCATTACATGATTAAACACCAGTTTCTGGTTCCTCCTGAACGGTTAGACATGCCTGTTTTACAGTATGACTTTAGCCAAATTTCAGTCAATCAATCGGGGATTTTTAGCGAACAAGAACTGAATTTATCACTGAAAAAACAGCAGCGAATTACGCCTAAAATCGTTAATCAGATCATTGAATACGCATCGCCACTCCAAGGATGCATGATATTTGCTGCCACGGTAGAACATGCTAAAGAAATTTTGAGTTATTTACCTAAAAACACGGCTGCATTAGTCACCGCAGAAACGCCATCCTCTGAGCGACAAGCGATTATTCAACAATTTAAAAGCAAACAATTACATTATCTTGTCAACGTTTCCGTACTCACTACTGGCTTCGATGCCCCCCATGTTGATCTGATTGCAATCTTACGCCCAACAGAGTCCGTCAGTTTATATCAACAAATCGTTGGACGAGGTTTGCGTTTGAGCGAGGGGAAAAAACAGTGCCTAATTTTAGATTATGCGGGTAACCCCCATGACCTTTTCCGTCCAGAAGTCGGCAGCAGCAAACCCAATTCCACCAGCGTTCCTGTCCAAGTCTTCTGTCCGCTATGTCAATTTGCAAATATTTTTTGGGGAAAATGCACCTCTGATGGGCAAATCATCGAGCATTATGGACGTCGTTGCCAAGGCTGGGAAGAAAATGAACAAGGGCATAAACAGCAATGTGAATTCAGATTTCGATTTAAACAGTGCCCCCACTGCGGAGCGGAAAATGACATTGCAGCACGACGATGCCATAAATGCCAAGAAGTGCTTACTGATCCTGATGATATGCTCAAGGCAGCCCTACGCCTTAAAGACGCATTAATTTTACGCTGTGGAGGGATGGAACTCACTTCAGGTGCCGATCAAAAAGGCGAGTGGATAAAAATAGCCTATTATGATGAAGATGGTACGTCGGTATCTGAACGTTTTCGGCTGACCACGGCAGCCCAAAAACGCGCTTTTGAATTTCGATTCTTACGAGAACACCACCGCGCACCCGGAGTTCCTTTTCATTGGAAGAATGCCAATGACATCATTTCGCAGAAAATGTTATTACGTTACCCGCAATTTATTGTCGCTCGTAAAAAAGAAAGTTATTGGGAAATCAGAGAGAAAATCTTTGATTATCAGGGACGCTTTCGTCTTGCTGCCCCTTTAGCTTAATATAAAACAAATGGTTATTGGCGGATAAACCATGCCCAATCAGAAAGATAATGATCTTAATGATTGCCCACCCACCGTTTTTTCGTTAAAATGCCGCCCGCCTTTGTATGTCTCGCGATAGCGAAATGATGTTACGAGGCCAAATCTCGAACCTGCTGCTGGGTCGCCTGTAGCAGGATTTTTATTTTTTCTTTTATAGAGAAATTGTAATGTTAACTATTAATGCAATTGAACGTAAAGAGCAGGGTAAGGGTGCGAGCCGCCGCCTGCGCAGAGCTAACCAACTGCCAGCTATCGTTTACGGTGGCAACCAAGAAGCTATCTCTGTAACTCTGAACCACGATGAAATCATTAACCAAGAAAGCAAAGCAGAATTTTACGAAGTTCTGACTCTGGTTATCGATGGTAAAGAAACTAAAGTAAAAGTTCAGGCTGTTCAACGTCACCCATTTAAGCCAAAAGTGACGCACATTGACTTCCTGCGCGCTTAATTAAGCCCATAGCCGAGCTTTAAAGTTTTTTCGGGACGCCGAGTAAATAACGCCGCAATTGCGGCGTTATTTATATCTAACGTAAAATGTCTAACACACGATTTTTACTGAAATTTAGCGTTCACTATTTATTGCCACGACGTTGCAACTGGTCACGTAAATTTGGTGGAGTACCACGGATAGTTAATGTGTCCGTCACCGGATCCCAAAAAATACGCTCCCCTATTAACATCGCATCGAAACTAATGGTGATTCCACCACCACTTCCTGAAAATTTCGTTAATTGTTTCAACGTCCCGCGATCTGCTGGGAAGCTCTCTTCCAGTTGGTAATCATTTTGGCGCGTAAAATCTTCAAAACTTTGCTCTTCTACCATCGGTAGCTCTTTTGAAAGCGCTTTTAGTTCAATTTCCTCGCCTGATTGTAATTGCTCACTACAATAGCTATGAACTTGCTGACGATAAGCCTGACGTGTGTTTTTATCCATTTGTGCATTATCGCAAAAATCGTCTAATGCTTGGACCAACCCTTTATTTTGCACTTTCGCATTCAGACCTTCAGACGCTGCTAAAAAGTCCATAAAGAAATCAGAAACTTTGCGCCCTACTCGCCCTTTCAGGAAAGTCAGGTAACGTTTAGATTCCGGATTAGTTTCCCACTCAGTCAAATCAATGCGCGCCACGATATCTGCATGAGGAATATCTAAGTAATGTGTCGTGCCTAAGTCGAGAGATTCCGTGACAAACATGCTATCGCAACTATTCAGGACCGCAATGAGAAGATATTCCACCGCCAAATAGCGATATTGGCAAAAAAGGACAATACCCCCTTCTGCAAAAGGATACTTTGCAAGCTCATCCTTCAAGCGAACGGTCATCGCACGGCTAAAACCTAAAAACTCTTCTTCACCTTTACGGAGTAATGTCAATGCTTCGGCAAGCTCACTTTCTTCATTAAACTCACCGAATGCCTTACTTTTCGCACTGTATACACGATGTAATTCTGCCATCATGTCTTGCACAACATTGTCTGTCGCTAATAACGAATCACGTAACATGACTTCTAGGGTCTGTTCATCTCGTTTAATCAACTGGTGTAACGCTATCTGGGTAATTTCCAGACTCATTGTTGGCTCCTTTCACTAGCAGAAATAATGTCGCGTATTCAAACACTGTTAGTATTTGTCTGCAACTGAAACTATCGTTTGCCATTTTTTTGTGTCTTTTATGGCGAACTATTATCCACTTCGGTGATCTAAATAAACATTATTATCAATTAAACGAAAATTTGTTTAAAGAAAGAAGAAAAGTCACCCACAATGGGCTATCATATGGAGCTTTCATTAATTTAGGATGTCACAATTTATGCCACAATCATCTCGCTATAGTGATGAAAAAGTTGAAGGTTTACTGTCTGACCTTGTTAGTGTGTTAGAAAAAAACCATACTCCAGTTGATTTATCATTAATGGTACTCGGTAATATGGTTACCAATCTGCTCAATACGTCTGTCCCTCCGGCGCAACGTAAAATGATTGCAGAATCCTTTGCCAATGCATTACTTTCTTCTGTAAAAGAAGATAAATCACACTAATTTGGTTGATAAATAAACAGCATGGTCACCCATCAGCGCTACCGTGATAAAGTCTCCAACATGATTGGTTGGGGGCACTGGTTTGCACTTTTTAATATACTACTTTGCCTTTTGCTAAGTAGCAGCTATCTGTTTATTTTTGACTGGCCAGATACCCTAGCTGGTCGCGTTTATGCGTTTGTCAGTTGGTTAGGTCATTTCAGCTTTGTGGTCTTTGCCACCTACTTGCTAATCATCTTTCCGCTGACCTTTATTGTCATGTCTCAGCGATTGCTGAGGGTCATTTGCGTTGCACTCGCGACTGCGGGTCTCACCTTATTACTCTTTGATATACGTGTTTTTAGCCAATTCGGTCTGCACCTTACGCCACAAGTATGGGATTTAGTCATAAACCCTGCGAAGGGAGAAATGACGCGTGAATGGCAATTAATGTTTATCAGTATTCCCATCATATTCCTTGTTGAAATGCTATTTGCAACATGGAGTTGGCAAAAATTACGTAGCCTAAGCCGCCAAACCTTTGGTCGACCACTGGCAGCGGTATTCATTGCGGCTTTCGTGATGACACACCTAATGTATGCATGGGCAGACGCGAACTTTTATCGCCCAATCACCATGCAACGTTACAATTATCCTTTATCTCAGCCACTAACCGCTCGTAAGTTGTTGGATAAATATGGTTTGCTTGATCTCACAGCGCACCAAAATCGGGTGTTCCAGCAAGGCAGCCCAACCGCACTGAAACTCCAATATCCATTAAAACCCCTCAGTTACCAAGACCAAGGTATCGGTTATAATTTACTCTTATTGGTTGTCGATGATTTAGGTGATGTTTCTCAGCAAAGCCAAATGAGTTCGTTGAAAGAATTCAAAGACATCAGCACGCAGTTTACCAATCACTATACATCTGGGTTGCGTAATGATACCGCCCTATTTGGGTTGTTCTACGGGATCTCATCCAGTTACATTGATAATATTCTTAATGGGCGCCACCCTTCTGTGCTGGTCGAAGCGTTGCAGCATCAAGGTTACCAATTTGGTCTGTTCTCAACTGATGGATTTAGTTCACCACTTTTCCGCCAAGCTATTTTGTCTGATTATTCATTGCCGACAAAAGCAGCAGACAGTGATAAGCAGACTATAGAGCAATGGCATTTATGGCTGGATAATGTGAAGCACGGTTCTCCTTGGTTCTCTTTCTTGAATATCAAAGGAAGCCCAGGCAGTCGCCAAACAGACAACCAAATTAACCAAGTGATTGAAACGCTGAAGAGCCAAAATAAGCTTAACAATACCATTGTCGTTATCACGGCTAACTACAATAGTCAGGGTGCTCAAGATACTGATTGGATCAATAAAAAACACTTTAACCGCGATAACATGCAGGTGCCGTTATTTATCTACTGGCCAAATACGCCAGCACAACAAATTGATAAACTAACCAGTCATCAAGACGTGATGACCACCATCATGCAACGTGTACTGCATGTCAATAATCAACCTGATGATTACAGCCAAGGTGAAGACTTATTTAGTGCTCAACGAACCTACCCATGGATTATCACTGGCGATAAAAACGATGTGGTGATTACCACCAACAATGCAACCATGTATATGGATCATAACGGACAATTTAATATCTATGATCTTCAAGGTCGTGAACAAACAGATGACAAGCCAGATCTTGCTGAACTGCTAAAAATATTTACTGAACTTAAACGCTTCAATGAAAATTAGTGTTTAAATTTCAATCAGTCATCAAGTGTGCCTCTTGATTTCATCTCTGTTTTAGGTAGTATATTTTTGGCATTTTTCCTTACAGTAACAGGAATGCATCAAATATATCGGCACGTAGCGCAGCTTGGTAGCGCACGGTCATGGGGTGTCCGGGGTCGGAGGTTCAAATCCTCTCGTGCCGACCAAATCCTCACAGAAACCAACCTATTATGGTTGGTTTTTTGTTCTATCAACCTCATGTTATTTAACCATTCTCTGATAGCTAAATTGTGTTTTTAACGAAATAATAACTGCCACTCTTTCATCTTTTGCTGAGATACATCATGCCTCTCTCTGTCACCATTGAACTCACTCGTCAAGAATTTATGGCTTATAGCCGCTATTGCTACAAAAATAATTACTTCTTCCCTGCAAGACGCAACCTAATCACCTACATTCTGCTTTATCTGGTTTTTTTTATCCTCATGGCAGGTGCATTCACTCTACTTCAACAGTGGAATATTAACTTTAACCCCGAGCAGTTTGCTGTCTCTCTCCTAATGGCTATATTGCTTTACGCGATCTTTGCAGTCCGTCTTTTTAAGAAATTGAGCAACGCAACTCCTGACACAGATAGTGCAACTTTCTGTGAGAAAACATTTATGGCTGATGAAAATGGGTTACACATAAAAAGCGTTTATGGGGTAGTGCACTTTAATTGGAATTCGATGCGATTTATAAAACAAAATGGTGATGCTCATTATCTATTTATTGATAGAACCAGCGCCTTAATTTTCCCCAAACGCGCTTTTGATTCAAAAGAAAATTATCTGAATTTTATACAATACCTAGAACTGAAAATATAATTTTTAAGTTTTTACGAAATAAATTTCAAGAAACAATATTAATTTAGGATAATTATCCATTATGCTTAAATTAAACTCTGAGCGTATTTATATTTAATACACACTTTTTTACACTTTATTTTTAGCTTTAATTAACAGTTTATATTAAAAAATAGAAATAACTCCATAAGTAGCATTTCATCTATATTACCCACCCACACCACTCCCTATATGTGTAGAAATATTAATATATTCCATTTTTCTTAACAATCATCCTTGTTTTCACCTACCAAATATTCATGTCCCCCTACCACCCACAACGATGGAAATATTTAACATCATTGATTTTGAATGTTTTTTTATTATTTCAATAGAAAAAAACAAGTAAAAACACCTACCCAAAAATACAGAAACAAAAAACATCCATTAGAATCCTTGATCTATTACCAATAAGGTATATAAAATAGCGATCTGATTTAAGCCAAATTATCAAAAAACAATATTTTTCATTTACCAATAATTCGAATTTAAAGCGAGTAATACCACTAAAGGACCCCTAAAATGTCAGATAGCTTCCAAAATGAAGTGCCTAAGGCACGGGTTAATATCAAATTAGACTTGCACACGGGTGGTGCACAAAAAAAAGTGGAGTTGCCACTTAAGTTACTAGCCGTTGGTGATTACAGTAATGGACAAGACAACCGCGCATTATCTGAACGTGAAAAAGTGAATATCAACAAAAATAACTTTGATAGCGTCCTCAGTGAATTCACACCGACAATCAACTTAACCGTAAAAAATACCCTTGCTGGGGATGGAAGCGAAGAAAGTGTCAATCTCTCTTTCAAAAATATGAAGGATTTTGAACCTGAGCAAGTCGCCCGCCAAATCCCACAACTGCGCGCAATGTTAGCGATGCGTAATCTGCTGCGCGACCTGAAATCTAATCTCCTCGATAACGCAACGTTCCGCCGTGAATTGGAAAACATCCTTAAGGATCCAGAACTCAGTGATGAACTTCGCGAAGAGCTAGCTCAACTGGCACCGAAGAAAGATTAATTTGGATTACTAAAGGATTATGCTGATGTCTGTAAAAACTGAATCAACCCAAGGTGCAACCACTGTACTTGACGACACCTCTAATCACGGTGTTTATGCTTCATTATTTGAAAAAATCAATTTAACGCCAGTCGCATCAATCAGTGATATTAATGCGTTTCAAGATAACGCTGCGCTAGCGGATGCAACAGCTGATGAGCGTGTCACCGTCGCTGTTCAAGTCTTTTTAGACCGCTTAAAATCATCCGATCAAAAAGTCGAGCGCTTAGACCGCAACCTGCTTGATCATCATATTGCTGAACTTGATAAGCAAATCAGCCAACAACTTGACGAAGTGATGCACCATCAAGACTTCCAAAAAGTCGAATCCACTTGGCGTGGTTTAAAATTCCTCGTTGATCGCACCGATTTTCGTCAAAACGTCAAAATTGAGTTACTTGATATCGCCAAAGATGATTTGCGACAAGATTTCGAAGATAGTCCTGAAATCATCCAAAGTGGTCTTTACCATCATACCTACATTGCGGAATATGACACCCCAGGCGGTGAACCTATTGCAGCGATGATCTCTAACTATGAATTTGACCGTAGCCCACAAGATATCGCCTTATTACGCAGTATCTCTAAAGTCTCTGCATCCGCTCATATGCCATTTATTGGCTCCGTGGGACCTAAATTCTTCGGCAAAGAAACCATGGAAGAAGTCGCGGCAATCAAAGATATTGGTAACTATTTTGACCGCGCTGAGTACATTAAGTGGAAATCTTTCCGTGACTCTGATGACGCGCGTTATATTGGCTTAACCATGCCTCGTGTGCTTGGTCGTCTGCCATACGGTCCAGATACAATCCCTGTTCGTAGCTTCAATTACGTTGAAGAAGTGAAAGGTCCAGATCACGAAAAATACCTGTGGACGAATGCCACATTTGCCTTTGCTGCAAACATGGTAAAAAGCTTTATCAACAATGGCTGGTGTGTCCAAATTCGCGGACCTCAAGCAGGTGGTGCCGTCAAGGATTTACCAATCCATTTATTCGATTTAGGGACTGGCAGTCAGGTGAAAATTCCATCTGAAGTCATGATCCCAGAAACACGTGAATTTGAATTCGCGAATCTTGGTTTTATCCCACTGTCTTACTACAAAAACCGCGATTACTCCTGTTTCTTCTCCGCTAACTCAGCGCAAAAGCCTGCGTTATATGACACAGCAGATGCAACGGCTAACAGCCGCATCAACGCCCGTTTGCCTTACATTTTCTTGCTGTCTCGCATCGCCCATTACTTGAAACTGATTCAACGCGAAAACATTGGTACCACCAAAGACAGACGCTTACTTGAATTAGAACTCAACAACTGGGTTCGTGGCTTAGTGACTGAAATGACCGATCCAGGTGATGATTTACAAGCCTCTCACCCACTTCGCGATGCAAAAGTGGTTGTTGAAGATATCGAAGATAACCCTGGCTTCTTCCGTGTGAAACTGTATGCCGTTCCACACTTCCAAGTCGAAGGTATGGATGTGGATTTATCGTTAGTTTCACAAATGCCTAAAGCCAAAGCCTAACGGTTAGTAAAGGTCATTCAGGATGAAAATCTACCGTCCCCTATGGACAGACGGGGCCTTTTTGGCCCCCCAACAATTTCAACAACAAGCCCGTTGGGATAGTCATGTTGCTGAAGTCGTTGCTCAAATGGGCATTGCCTCAACGTGGGGTGTGATTAGCACTGAGTTTGATGCCAGTGCTTTAACTCTCTCTCGCGTCAGCGCACAAAAAATGATTGTGCGCTTTCACGACGGCACACTTATTGACACGACGCTGGCTGATGCGCTTCCTCCGGTGCTATCCCTTAATGACTACGCAGATCGCCAGTCATTAGATATCGTTTTAGCACTACCTCTCATGTTAGCCAACGGCGGCAACTTGGTTCCTGAAACGGGAACCGATCGTCCACGTCGATTTAGCCAAGAGTGGGTCAAAGTGCAAGACTTACTCGGGCATGAGCAAACGGATATTGCGGTATTACGCCATGCTGCAACGCTACGTTTTGCCCACGATGAGAACGAAGCATTTATGACCTGCCCGGTTGCGCGACTGATCCGCAATGCGCAAGGTGCATGGGAATTCGATAGCCGTTTTATTCCCCCTTTGCTCGCCTGTCAAGGAAGTCTGGAATTACGCTCTTTACTATCTGAATTCATGCATCGTTTAGTCGCTAAACGCCGTCGACTAATGGCTCTACGCCGCGAAAGTAATGAAAAAATGGCCGATTTTGTGGTTGCTGATGTTTCATTATTTTGGCTATTAAACTCACTTAATAGCGCGGAGCCTGTATTAAACGAGCTCAGTCAAGCATTGCATCGTCATCCTGAATTACTCTATCGGGAACTTGCTCGTTTAGCTGGGAGCTTATTAACCTTCTCTTTAGAAAGTAAACTGGAAGATATTCCGCTCTACAAACATGAGCTCCCTGAGCAGGTTTTCCCACCACTCTTTGCTTTACTAAATACGTTGCTTGAAGCCAGCTTACCTTCACGTGTTATCAGTATTGAATTAGCCAAAGAGGGTCCTTTCTGGAAAGGTCAGCTTCATGATGGTCGTTTACGTGAAGAAGCGGATTTCTATCTCTCCGTTCGCTCATCTTTGCCAGCACACTTGCTGATTGCTCAATTTCCTCTTCTATGTAAAGCGGGCAGTAGTGATGATGTTGCCGATGTGGTCAATGTGGCACTCAATGGTATTCCATTGAAACCGCTCAGCCATGTTCCAACCGCAGTCCCACTTCGCTTAGAAAATCAATATTTTGCGCTAGATATTGAAACACCTGCGGGTCAAGCCATGCTCTCTTCAGGGCAATGTGCCTTTTACGTCCCGAGTACATTAGGTGATATTCAATTAGAGCTGTTTGCGGTACTTCGCTCATGAACAATACAACGTCACACCACACGATTGACATGATTTTTGCTCAAACTTGGCTGATGGTTTGTCAACTTCATCAAGGTACAGCCATCACCCATGGTGAGAGTTTTTACCGCCGCGTTTGCCAGTTGATCGATGAAACACGCCAAAAACTCCTTGAGCATGGCTATCCAGAAGCCGCCATTGAACACATGCAATATGCCCAATGTGCGTTAATTGATGAAAGCGTCATGAATCGCCAGCATCAAGATGATGGATATAACACATGGATACAGTCACCTCTGCAAGCCCGCTACTTCAATACATTAGAAGCGGGAGATAAACTTTGGGATCGCCTACGCAGTATTTTAAATGAAACCGCTCCGAATCCTGATGTTTTACTCTGTTTCCACCGCGTTCTCACTCTCGGGTTTGTCGGAAAGTTTCGCCAGAAAGACGCGCCTGAACGTGAACGCATTGTGGCTCAGCTCAATGTTCAACTTCCTGATTATCTGATCTCGTCAGACTTACCTCTTGTCGTAAAACCTAAATTGCGTTTTAGCCGCCGTCGACTTTACTGGTTTGGTTGGATTGGTGGCGTTCTTCTATTGGCAGCAATGTGGTGGAGCTTCAGCGCATCATTAGAACACTTACTACAACAGTGGATGACTCAAGGATAGGCATGCAAAATCCAATCAAACAGTGTCTGACACTTTTTGCTACAGGTCTTTTTCTGTGGCTCCTCTGGGGATTTTGGTCTCTAGGGCAGACTGTCACTATCTTTGTATCGGTCTTAGTGTTGACGCTCACTGGTGGGATGCTATTTTGGCAATATAAACAGCGCCGACAAACGCTTTCCACTGAGCATGATTATACGGGCGCATTGCCTGCCGATAACTATCAAGGTCCTGTTATTCTGGTTTGTGGTCAATCCCACGCACTGTTTCTCAATGACCAATTACACCGAGAAACAAATCAAGGTTGGTATATTCGTGTATCCGCGCCCACGGATCTCGTTAAACTGATTGCCGCATTGGTGGAATATGCCCCTTCGCTATCTGGGCACTTATCCTTACTTTACGTTGTCTTGCCCGAGCAACTTACCCAGCAAGAAACCCTGACACAAGCACTACTCAATTGGCGTCGAGCTATTGGGGAAGGTCGTCAAAAAATCGGTGCTAAATTGCCATTTTGGGTAACGGTATACCTTTCTAAACCTCATCATGCTGATACTGCTATGCATGTTGATGATGAACATACCCCTTGGATGACGTTACTCAGCCACCAAACTGAATTTCAGGTAGAGCAAGAAGGCTCCATGTCAGCGCCCTATTCTGCTTGGCTGCCAGCACAGATTGGACAGTCAGAACAGAGCCTGCAATTTTCTCTGTGGCTAGATACCTTACAAAGCTGGCTAAACCAAGTTTTAGTGCCTCAATTCACAATGCCTCAAGCGGGAGCGCCAAAGCAAATCCCTTCAGCATGGGCCATTCAATGGATAGATATCACAAGCCAACCCAACAACTTATGGCAGCAATTTATCCAAGAAAAAACCACATTGCCATCACTCCCATCCATACAAACAGCCGACTTGCTGCCATTGCCGGATGTGATGTTACGTCGTTTACGTCATGATATTAGCTTAAGCCGTACCGAAAAACTCTTCGGCGCTATTGGTCTCATTTTTGGTGTATTCCTGATGGGCGCATTGGTCGGAAGCTACCACCATAATCAGCAACTAATTCGTCATATTGGCGAAGATGTCACCCGCTTCTTGCATCTCTCTGATACCCCGCTTACGCCAAAACTGACGGCATATCAGCAATTGCAAACTGATGCTTCTGAGCTGGCGCGCTGGGAACGAGAAGGCATTCCAACGTCTCATTCCTTAGCGTTATATCAGGGAAACAGAATTTTACCTTACTTGCACATGCTGCTCGGTAGCTGGGCACCACCGCAACCTGACGTCGCGCCTGAGGTTCCTGCACTTACTCCCGCAGCCCCTCAGATGGTCACGCTAGATAGCTTATCGCTATTCGACGTAGGTCAATACACACTCAAAGCAGGTGCAACGAAAGTATTAGTCGATGCCTTGCTCAACATTAAAGCTAAACCTGGCTGGTTAATTATGGTTTCTGGTTATACCGATAACACCGGAAATCCTGAATTAAATCAAACACTGTCTTTAAAACGCGCAGAGTCTGTCCGTGATTGGATGATCCAAACCAGTGATATCTCGCCAACCTGCTTTGCAGTGCAGGGATACGGGCAAAATAACCCCGTTGCCGACAACAACACCGCTGACGGACGCACTCGAAATCGGCGCGTAGAAATTCGTTTGATACCTCAAGCTGAAGCTTGCCAGGTCTCAGACGTCAACACCGTACCATCGATGGATGGTGGTACACATTCCACACAAAAGGAGAAGTAGTTATGGCTATTCCAGTTTATTTATGGCTGAAAGATGATGGCGGTGCTGAAATTAAAGGTTCTGTCGACGTACAAGACCGTGAAGGCAGCATCGAAGTGGTTGCTCAAGACCATAACCTGTACATCCCAACGGATAACAATACCGGTAAATTAACAGGTACTCGTATCCATACGCCATTCATTTTCGTTAAAGAAATTGATGCTTCAAGCCCTTATCTTTACAAGGCTGTGACCACGGGTCAAACCTTGAAAGAAGCGGAATTCAAATGGTATCGCATTGATGACGCAGGACAAGAAGTCGAATATTTCAACACCAAACTTGAAAACGTCAAAGTCGTGAAAGTGGCTCCAAAAATGCACGACATCAAAGATCCAGGTAAAGAGAAGCACAACCATCTCGAAGAGATTGAGCTGCGCTATGAAAAAATCACTTGGACATATAAAGACGGCAACATTATCCATTCCGATTCTTGGAATGAGCGTGCTACCGCTTAATTAAGATAAGCAGGCGTTTCGGCGTCTGCTTTTTTCTTGCGCCTCTTGCGCAATCTCACTCACACACAACACATTTTGCCATTAAACAAGCTATACGCGCTTTCAACTGCGCATTCCCATCGCGAATATCACCTTATGAACCTCGGTTAACGGTTAGGGGCGGTAGCGTGCCTAAACACATTGATATCCACCAGATTATCTAGGGAGAGAACATGGAAAATTCTTCAGTTATGTTATTGCGTCGCCTAAACCCTTTCTGTGCTAATGCACTAGAGGCAGCAGCTTCCTTGTGCCAAACACGCGCCCATGCTGAAGTCACCATCGAACATTGGTTACTCAAGCTACTTGAGCTAGGAGAGAGTGATATCACTGTGCTAGCGCGTCGCTATGAATGGGATATTTCTGCACTATGGCAAAGTCTGTTAACAGAAATCGATAACCTGCCCCGCTCTATCCATAGCCGCCCTTCGCTATCAAAATCACTCCTAAACTTAATTCAACACGCATGGGTGATAGCCTCATTGGATGAAGATATCGAGCATATCCGCAGTGTGCATATTCTTGCCGCGATGGTGAAGCAGCCCGCTTTAGTTCCGAACGATGCCCTTTGGCCATTAATGACCTTAAGCCTCACGCAATTACAACGCTTAAGACCGATGCTTGATGCGCAATCCGATGAGCGCCCTGAAGTTCAGCAACTTGCGGCGCATAATCAATCTTTACCGGCGGAAGCGCCGCTTGAGGCTCAATCCTCTAGCAAAACCCCTGCACAGAATGTCATCGGTAACACACTGAATGATGCCTTATTGACCGTGCTGAATAAATTTACGGTGGATGTGACCGAAAAAGCGCGCGAAGGTGCGATTGACCCCGTCTTTGGACGTGATGACGAAATCCGTCAAATGGTGGATATTCTGTCTCGTCGCCGTAAAAATAACCCCATTCTCGTGGGTGAACCGGGTGTCGGGAAAACGGCGTTAGTGGAAGGCTTAGCCCTGCGTATCGTTGAAGGTAACGTTCCTGTCAGTTTGCAAACCACATCATTAAGAACCTTAGATTTGGGGCTGCTACAAGCGGGGGCTGGCGTCAAAGGCGAATTTGAACAGCGCTTAAAAAACGTGATTGACGCCGTACAACAATCTCCAACCCCTATTCTATTATTTATCGATGAAGCCCATACCATCATCGGCGCAGGCAACCAAGCAGGTGGCGCGGATGCCGCTAACTTACTCAAACCCGCCCTTGCCCGTGGTGAATTACGCACGATTGCCGCAACCACTTGGTCTGAATATAAGCAATATTTCGAGCGTGATGCCGCCTTAGAGCGCCGCTTCCAAGTGGTCAAAGTGGATGAACCGGACGATGAAAAAGCCTGCTTGATGCTACGTGGACTAAAACCGCGCTACGCAAAATATCATGGCGTTCACATTACCGATGATGCGGTCAAAGCCGCCGTCACCTTATCTCGCCGTTACTTAACCGGTCGTCAGCTCCCCGATAAAGCCGTGGATTTGCTCGATACGGCCAGCGCCCGAATTCGCATGAGCCTCGATACGCTCCCTGAAGAACTGACTCGTTTAAAAGCCAAGCGCAATGCATTAGAACTTGAACAGCAAGCGATTCTTGATGACTTGGCGATTGGCAACACCACCAACCAATCCCTGCTGAGCGAATTAGTCACTCAAGATGCGCAATTAGCCCTGCAAATGGCGGAACTGGAACAGCGTTTTGAGCAAGAAAAAAACCTTATCAGCGAGCTCTTAGAACAGCGACGTCAATCCCAAGATGTCAGCAATATCCAATCACAGTTAGAACTCGTTCAACAAAATGAGCCGCTGATCACCCCCGATGTGGATGTCAGAACCGTGGCTACTGTCATCGCCGACTGGACCGGTGTGCCATTATCCAGTCTATTAAAAGATGAACAAACCGAACTGCTGGAGTTAGAAGACTCGCTAGGTAAACGCGTAGTCGGTCAAGAAAGCCCATTACTGGGACTTGGACAACGGTTACGTGCTGCACGTACAGGTCTGGCGTCAGAAAACGGTCCTCAAGGGGTATTTTTATTAGTGGGACCAAGCGGAATCGGTAAAACTGAAACCGCTCTCGCCTTGGCTGATGTCCTGTTTGGTGGCGAAAAATCCTTAATCACCATCAACATGTCCGAATATCAAGAAGCCCACACCGTCAGCCAATTAAAAGGCTCCCCTCCAGGTTATGTGGGGTATGGTCAAGGCGGGATTTTGACGGAAGCCGTTCGCAAGCGCCCATACAGCGTCGTGTTACTCGATGAAGTGGAAAAAGCCCACCGCGATGTGCTCAACCTGTTTTATCAAGTTTTCGACCGTGGATTTATGCGCGATGGAGAAGGTCGTGAAATTGATTTTCGCAATACCGTGATCTTAATGACGGCAAACTTGGGCAGTGACTTGCTTATGCAGCAACTCGAGGAGTTCCCTGAGTCTACCGACGGCGAGCTGCAAGAACTGCTGCGCCCAACCTTGCGCGAACACTTCCAACCCGCCTTACTCGCACGTTTCCAAACCCTAATTTATCGCCCATTAGGTCCTGTCGCTCTGCGCCAAATTGTTGAAATGAAACTGGGTAGCGTCATTAAGCGTCTTTACACACACTACAAGCTTGAAGGCATTATAGAAGAAGCGCTGTATGACACTCTTGTGAGCGCCTGTTTATTACCCGACACTGGTGCCCGCAATATAGACAGCCTGCTGAACCAGCAGATTTTACCGGTACTGAGCCAGCAACTACTGATGCGCCAAGCTAACCACCAGCAAGCGCAAAGCCTGACGTTGGGGTATAGCGAAGAAGACGGGATCACCCTGAGTTTCAGTGATATTGAGGAGATAAATCCATGAGCCTACTCGATACAACCAAAAACCGCCTTCAAGGTCAAAACCGCTATCGCTTAGAAGTGCAAGGCTGCTCAGATTTACTGGACGTTGAACATTTTGCCGGGCGTGAGGCCGCTAGCGATACCTATCGCTACCAAATTACGTTTACCTGTTCCGCCCAAGATCTTTCTGCTCAACAATTATTACGCCGTAATGCCAGCCTGACCTTTTGTGCGCCGATAAGTAACTTAATGGGGCTTGCCACTCAGCCGAGCGTTGCCAAGCGGGTTCATGGCGTAGTGACGGATTTCCGTCGTCTCTCTGGCTCTGCGGATGAAGCTCGCTACCAGCTAGTTATCGAGCCTTTTTTTGCGCTACTCCGCCATCAAATTCGCAGCCACCGTTTCTTTATCAACCAATCCATCCCTGATGTGGTTGAACAAATTCTGCGTGAACATAATTTCAAAGGCTGGGAGTTCGAATTTCATCTCGACAAAGCGTACCCAAAGCGCGAACAAATCAACCAAATTAACGAAAGTGACCGCCAATTTATTGAGCGTTTACTCAGTGAAGTGGGTATTTTTTATCGCTTTGGTTTACAAGATGATACCCAAACCGAGGTACTCCACTTTACAGACAGCCAACGAGGCTATGTGTATGACAAAACGCTGCCACTCAATAGCCCGTCTGGGCTGAGCGATAACCATGTTGACAGTGTTTGGGGATTATCTTTACGTCATCAAGTGGTTGAAAGCACTGTTTTTGCCAAAGACTATAACCACCGACTGGCGGAAGATACGTTGATTTCCGCTGTCGCGGATATGACGCGCGGTGACGGCGAAAAAATCAACTACGGCGATGTTTATCACTATAAAGGTCGCCACCTGACCCGCGGGGATAAAATTCGCCCTGAAACTGAAACCGCAAACTTTTGGGCAAGACTCGACCACGAACGCTTTTTAGCTCGACAAACTTTACTCCGCGGAGAAAGTAGCGCAGCGGACCTGACGCCATTATTAGTATTAAGCATTCAAGATAACCCGCTCAGTTCGACGTTACCCAGCGTATTCAAATCGCCAATTCTAATTACTCGCCTACGCTTTACCGCCAGCCGAGATAAAGCGCTAACCGTCCGCTTTGACGCCGTACCTTACACTGAATCACTGTGCTGGCGCCCGGCTCTAAAACCACGCCCTGTCATTGCAGGAACATTAATGGCACGCGTCACCAGCGCTAAAGACCACGATATTTATGCCCACCAAAATGAACACGGCTTTTATTGGGTCAAATTCGATGCGGATCGTGATGAAAAAACCAAGGGCTATGAAAGTATGCCCGTGCGGTTGGCAAAACCTTACGCCGGCGATACTTATGGGATTCATTTCCCGCTAATTCAAGGCACTGAAGTCGCTATCGCCTTCCATGAGGGTGACCCAGACCGCCCTTATATCGCCCACGCACTGCATGATTCCCGCCACCCTGATCACGTGACGGATAAAAATAACACCCGCAATGTGATCCGCACGCCTGCGAATAACAAACTGCGCATGGAGGATAAACGCGGGCAAGAGCATATTAAGCTCAGCACCGAATATGGTGGAAAAACCCAGTTAAACCTGGGGCATTTAGTCAACGCCGAGCGCGAACAACGCGGTGACGGTTTTGAGCTACGTACTGACAGCTGGGGCGCGATTCGTGCGGGTAAAGGGTTGTTAATAAGTACTCATGAGCAAGAAAAAGCGAACGAGCAACAACTCAATATAGATGAAATCAAACGTCAACTTTCTGATGCATTATCAATGGCGGAATCTCTATCATCAATATTAGAACAAGCGGATATCGAATCACTCGATAATCAAACACAAGAACAATTTTTACAACAAAACATTGAGCAACTGCAAGAACCAGTCGTACTCATCGGTGCTCCAGGCGGTATTGCAACCTCAACCCCTAAACATATTCAATACAGTAGTAACGGCAATCAAATTTATACCGCTGCGGGTAATACAGAAATATCATCACTCAAGCGCCTTGTCTTATTTGCTAAGAAAAAAGTTGTTTTATTTGCGCATGAACTAGGCATGAAACTGGTTAGTGCGGCAGGTAAGGTAGAAATACAAGCTCAAACAGGTGAAGTCGACATCATTGCACAAAAAGGGCTGAATATTACGAGTACTAACGATGAAATTATCATCAGTGCAAAGAAAAAAATTACACTGCAATCTGGTAGCTCGTATATCACCATTGAAGGTTCACAGATAGAGCACGGAACGAGTGGAGACTTCAATGTAAAAAGTTCAAATCTTCAATATATGGATGCTGCAACGTTGAATATGCCGTACCCACAATTTACTGCTTGTGAATCCATGGCTTCAGAAGCTGCTCAACAGGGTTCAGGTATTGTACCTCTACGCTAAGGATACTGTATGACACACTATCTACCCCAACATAAAAATTTCGGTGAGCACCAATTTGCATTAATTGATAAAGCATTTGCTCGTTCATTACTTGATGACTATCCCTCATTAGATATTGTCTCAGCACACTTGGCCCCCCAATCACATTTATACCCAGCACTAATATCACTGCATGAATTACCCACGCCAGATTGGCAAAAGTTCATCACTAAAATAACAGAACAATCTCAAGGGCTTTCAACACCTAACATCAACTTATTACTCAGCAGCCCTTTATCAGCAGAATCATTGCGCAATGAGCTAGCTAGCCTTCTTTTAATTAATGATGAAAAACAACAAAACTATCTTTTTCGCTACTACGATCCCAGAGTTTTAATTCAATTATCTTGGATGCTGACCCCTTGGCAGTTGCAAACTTACTTAAAAACGCAAGCAATTCCATCTTGGACATTTTTTATTGATAAACAATGGCATACGTTAAGTTTTCAAGAAAAAGCACCTTATATCAAAAATGATCCTATTAATTTACCGTTAGAACAAATTAATAGGATTGGTTTAATTAACCAAGTGTTAGAACAATTACCTATTACAAAAAACTTAGACGAAAAAATTAGACTTAGCCGACACATTGATGAGTTGCTATTGATCGCATCCAATTGTGGTTTGGTTATAAATAAAGATATAAATATTTTTGTACAGCAAGGCATCGAGCAACAATGTGCTTTTTGGTTACATCATGATGTTCAAGCTGTATTAAAAGTTTCTGCTCATAATCCTGAATATTACCGTCGCACAACCTCCAATTGGAATGAAAAGCGCTGGCAAGAAATAAAAGCCAATGCTCCCACGTTAATAACGTCTAAAGGAATCTAGATATGAAAGATAAAAATGAGTCGCAAGGTTGCAGTTTTTGCATTCGACGTGGATTTCCCATTTTACTCGCTCGCCCTGCTATTATGTCTCAACATGATATTCTCCCTGTTATGCCTAAAAGTATTCATGTCCCCGTTGAAGCCCAAGGGGAAACTGCATATACCTTGCGGTTATTACGCTCTGGCTACTTAAATATTTGGGATGAATTAGGTCACTCATGGATTAATTATTATATTACTGACGGTGGGTTTTATTACCCAATTCCCGAAAATGGGGATGTCCCTAATGATGTAGCCTCTGGTGAAATTAAACCCTGCATTGACCAGCCAGAAGAATTGGCTAGAGCCTCTTTAATCACCTTACCCATGATGCCCCAAGGTACTAAAAATGGCACCTTCTGGTTTGCTTGGTCAGAAGTGAAATGGACTGATGCCATTCGAAAACAATTTGAAGAAAAAGGCTACCGTGAAAAATATATGCAACCCTTTGATATGGATGCATGGCTGAGTCGTCAGCAAGTGCCACAAGCATTACCTTTGTCACAGTTAGAGCAAACTATTGCTAATTATCATGAGCACGCAATAAAAAGCGAAATATGGAAATGGACACTGCCGTTAGATATGATGTTTAATCCTATTAATGCCGTAACGTCGTTAGTTTATCCGGCATACGCGAAAGTAACACCTATCGCATCTGGGAAATATGTAGAAAATGCAGCTAATCAAGGTTTGCACCCCAAAGGGGCAATATTTGTATTGCCAGATCCTACCGCTAACGTTAAAGATTTATCGTCGTTAATAGAATATGAGTTTAATAAAGAGATATACCAAAAAGATAAGGATACCGAAAGAAAGTCCGCTTTGCTTGCATCAATAACACTAATGAAAGATTCAACGATAACAGATCTCGAACGTGAATATTTAAGCAATGTATATAAAGCGAAAAAGACCAAAGAATCGAATAACGTTCATCCCGATGCTTACGGTATTATTGTCGACGCACCGGAAATACCCGAAGACAACGATATTTGGGAAGAAGTGTTTAAAGGTATGTCAATCAACGTTAAGAGCAGTTGGTCTGAATATGAAAAATATTATGATGCCAATAAAGTCAAAGAATATGCAACAGAGTTAAATGAAGCAGTAAAAGAATATAATAGCCGAGTGATTTCCCCCAGAACAAAAATGTATCTCGATTGGTTTAATGAAGACAGTTTTCTTGATTATTTCCAATGTAATTTTGACCGAAATGATATCATCAGCGGCACCGAATTTACTGCCATTATTAGTTATTGCATACGAGGAATGTCAGATAAGGAAGGAACTAAAAAATTCTTTTCCGAGGCATTAATCAAACCTCAAGATAACCCTAAAAACCTTTTAGCCAGAGCGCTGTTATTAAATCAAGATGCG
This sequence comes from Providencia sp. PROV033, assembly GCF_028484855.1. Taxonomy (NCBI): domain Bacteria; kingdom Pseudomonadati; phylum Pseudomonadota; class Gammaproteobacteria; order Enterobacterales; family Morganellaceae; genus Providencia; species Providencia sp. PROV033. The sequence continues at coordinate 25,890 of NZ_JAMPSW010000047.1, forward strand.
TTAATAAAAAAAATATCTGAAGCCGTTAATAGCCACCAATCCCTAAGCGAAATGCCTTGGAATAATTTAATTGATGCTTTTGGAACTATCATAGATAAACCCGATTCCCCGGGTGTTTCAGTCATTGCAGTTTACTTGGGTATACTTACGGGTCCACTACTGAAAAATTTAACAAACCTATTAGGTTCAAAATCAATGTATTCTTTTCTTGTATCTATGGGGGTTATCACTAAAAATGCGTTTATCGTGGTTGAAATGGAAGGGACGTTTTCTCATTTGTATAAAGAAACAGCCAAACGCATTATGCAATTATATGGCGATAACCTGAAAATGAGTGAAAAATCTCTATATGATCTTTTAGAAAAAGATCTCAAAGCGAAAGCGTTAAATGGCGAACATATTTATACACAACGAGTACAAAAATTCATTATATGCTTGGAACCCATGGAAGCAGAAAGGATCGCGGCATTACCATCCAATCAACAACTAAAAGCATTAAGAGCCCATATATTTTCGAGCCAAGATGCTTATATTAAAAATTACAGGGCATGGAAAATATCGTTCGAAAATAAAACGCAAAGCTTAAAGTCGGCTACCCCATTTTGTTTAGGTGTACTTTCCGGTTTATTTCAAGTTGCTGCACTGATTAGTTCATCCGATCTTGGCAACAATAAAACATTAACCCGTGATCAACAAGAATCTCGGTATCGCTTTTGTTCTGGGGTTATGGGATTATCCAGCACAATTCTTAGCACCATAGAAACGGGTATCTATAGGTTCGTTACCTTTGAAAATGACGCCGCAAGGAAGGCATTTAAGAATACTCGTGTATCAAAGTATCTATTTGGTTTTGCGGGAAAAACATTAGGGATTGTTAGTGCGGCTATCGGTGCTATTTATGATTCTCTTCATGGTGTTGACGAGATGATGAAAGGTAATTTGGGACTCAGTTCATTATATTTTCTATCTGCAGGTGCAGGTTTTGCTATTATTTATGTACTAATTTTTGCACCTTTATGGGGACCGATAACAATGATTATTTCCCTAATTATATTACTGGGAACAGCTATATTCATCGCTTTAGACCTTCCCAATAACCTTCAAAAATGGTTGCAACAATGCCTATGGGGCAAACTTCCAGAAAAAGGGCTTAGTAAACTTAAAGAGTTTGAAATGCTTAAAGATAGTGATGTGGTAGATATGTTTGAGCTAACAACATACCCGACCATGCAAATAGAACAAGATGAATTTAAAGCTGCGCTGGGGGGATTTTAATATGGATTACTATGGCTTATTTCCAAAATTTAGATTACAGCGCCCACTTAACGAAAGAGAAATCGAACACCAGTTACATCAACATATTCGCAATGATATTCCTGAGGAACAACTGGATTCTGACCGCAAAGTCATTGTAATAAATTCACATTACCTTGAGTTAGTCGATAAATTTTATTATTCAAAAGGCCTTCTCTCATTTGTATCCTCTTTATGTAGTGCAACTTTTGGTTCTGCTCTTCTTTTTATCCTTTATTATTGTATCTTTGTTGCGGACTATTCAACTGAGATGTTATTTTTTCTTTTATTTGTTATACCGTTTTTATCTGGATTTATCTGCTTTGCATTGTATACCTTAAAGAAAGAGTGGTTTGCTTGGACCCATTACCCTATTCGTTTTGACCGTAAAAATCGTCTTGTTTATGCGTATCGAATTGATGGCTCGATTATTACCGCCAAATGGGATGATATCTTTTTCACTTCTGGATTATTTTACAAAAAGTCTATGAAAGATGAATATTATATTAGCGGTCATATTCTTGATAAAAAGAAAAACACCATTATTGACACCTTTTGTTTACCAGCAACCAGTTTTAACCAAACGGAATTACTTGCACATTGGGAATTTGTTCGCCGTTATATGGAAGATGGCCCGCAAGATATTATTCATCATATTGATTTTTGTTTACCGATTGAACATAAAAAAGAGCGTATATGGTTTAGCTTTTTCTATCTGTTGACTAACCTTGGTGGCCGCTCGATATTATTTTTACCGGTTTCATTACCTTTAACCGTGATTTTAGGTATTCCCCGTTGTATAGCGGTCCTAACCAGTCGTCGTCCGGTATGGCCTGAGAATATTCAAAAAAAATCTACGGAAGATACCAAAGATCCTTATTTCTTTGACGTTTCCAAAAACCCGAAACATCTATTAATCTATTGGTTCTGTAATAAAAAATAATTTGGCAGTTTGATGCTATTAGCCCAATAAGCAAATGGCATCAAATTAATTTAAATAAGCATTCAAACTTTGCTTGGCTAGCTATTGATGTTATTACTTGGTCATTCTATGAAGTAGGGTATTTACTGGCTATTCTAATTGGTTCTCTAATAATATTTCCGATGGCACTCTGGATGCTATTCTTATTAAAAAAAGAGTGGTTCGCATGGATTCATTACCCTATTCGGTTTGATCGTAAAAACCAATTGGTACACGCGACACGCATTGATGGCTCTATCTTTACAGCCCCTTGGCAAGATGTGTTTTTTACGACAGGACTAAATCATCGCAAAGAAATCGGCAAGGATTATTATATTAGTGGGCATGTATTGGCAGATGATGGCATCACGATTATCGATACCTTTTGTCTACCTTCATCACATAACAATCTTGAAGAACTGAAAGCCCATTGGGAATTTGTTCGTCATGACCCATATATTCTTAATGCCTCGATGAACCCCAAAAATCTTTGGAAAACATTTTTTTAATTATTATGAATGAAAATTATATTTATTATTCAATTCTCTTCGAACGTGTATTTTCCTTTAAAGCTGTATCTATCAGTTTCCAATAACAAATCGTAAAGGACTTTTATCATGAAAGGTATTATTCGTATTGGTGATAAAAATACAGGTGGTGGCCAAGTATTATCAGGTTCTTCATCAATGGTATTTAACGGCATAGGTGTCGCCCGCTTAGGTGACCCCGTTTCATGCCCTAAAAAAGGACATAATAATGTAGTGATTTCTCAAGGACATCCAACATTTCTAGATAATGGCTTACCTGTTGCATTTGATGGTCATAAATGTAGCTGTGGCTGCACATTGATTTCCTCTCTTCCTAATGCCAAAGCGAGCCTCTAAACTGATGCCTGTTGATTTATTATCACTACCGCCAAAAGCAAAACGTCAAGATTTTCCATCAATTAAACGATGGGGCATTTTTTTTGTTTTACTATCAGTAGTCATTTATATTTCACATCGATTGCTAGTTTCTCAGTCATTAATAGAAAAAATACCAGAGTCAAATTTACTCATTTTTACCCTCATAATTTGGCTAGGTTTATATTCTGTTAGATACATGTTTTTTCTTTTTAATAAATGGGCAGCTGATGGATGGGATACACAAAGACAAATAGATAAAGATAAAAGAATATCGATAGGCCAAAGAAAAGTTACACTTTTAGCACAAGCCATGATTCTTCCTCACATAACAAACTGCAAAGATTTATCAACACAAATAATTACCAGTAAAACATCTCTTTTGCCTCCTAACCTCATCAACGGTAAAGCAAGTTATTGTGCTCAGTTCATTGATAGCAACACTTCAGATGTAGAAAGAGTCATCAATAGAATTAAAGCGTTAATTAGTGAGCCATCAATGCTAACTGCAATCAAATGTCTATCAAACAATGTATCATTAAATATTTTAGTTTCGATTGGAGAAAGTATTATTCTAAATAAAAATGATAATAAACAAATTAATCAAGAAGTTTCTCAATTACTCGAAAGACCATTCAGTATTAATTATAAAGAACATATCCCAATTAGCATTGTAGATAACTGGTTAGATAAAATCTATGATTTTGAATACCTACTCACTATAAACCTTCATCTGATTAAACAACCCATTGATAAATATACAGAGGTTAGTGTAGCTCATTTATTATCATCACCTAAAAAAACGCTTAACAAATATATCGCTTTTATTCACCGACCTGAATCTATACCTCAGCATAAGCACAATACGCTGGAGTTAAGTAAATCTATTGATAATGCGCTCCTTTGGGGGAATGTCGGGCTAACCAAAGTAAAGTCTATTTTTCTTAATGCTTTTTCAATCAGTAATCTGGATAACACTAGAACAGAAGTTCTATTTACCGAAAGCGGAAGGAAAATTCCTTTATATAGTATTGATAATATTATTGGCTGTACTCAGCATGCCTCCCCTTGGGTTAACCTTTATATTAGTACTTCATGTTTAATAAAAACCGAAGCAGCCCAACTTGCGATTACACATCAAAATAATGAAATATTTGTTTGGACAGTTACCCCTCCAATCGGAATTTAATGCTTGGCGGATTCAAGTCCGAAGTGCAACGCTAAGCCGCCTTTCTTAGCTCCGCAAACACCACCGAAGGTTGTCTGAACCCCAGACACT